>NZ_JBDGJQ010000002.1:554446-788198 GCF_057656815.1 Variovorax sp. Soil_C_39 | reverse complement strand
CCCACCAGCGCCTTGCTCAGATCGAGCAGACGCTACATTGCGAATAGTCCGTGTCCTGAAATACGGGGGCAAGATCAGGCTCATCTGGGCCGAGTTCGCCGACCCTGCGCGCCATTTCGAGCAGCTCGTCGTCATTCGTTGCGCCAGCGTCCATCTTCGAACCTCCAGCCCGGCGGCACCTCGGCCCCCGGTTTCATCCACGCCGGCGTGTTCGCGCCGAAGATCATCTCTTCTGCCGGCTCGTCATCGACGTGCGCAGCTCTTCGTGCGACCGCAATCGGGTCCTCGTGGCCACTGCTTTCGTAGCGCAGCCACGCCTCCCCGAGCGCGTCGTCCAGCGCCAGCCGCGGCTCGAACTTGAGTAGCGCCGCGGCGTACTGCTCTTCCCATTCCAGGCGGGCCGCCTTGACCTTGCTCATGGCTCTCTCCGGTAGATGTCCAACACCGTGCAGTCCCATTCCTGCACGCACCAGCACAGCTCGGGCGTGATCTCCCAGCCCATGAAGCGGATGACCTCGCCGGTGACCTCCGTCACCTTGGCTTCGAAAAGCTCGGGCCCCGGTGGGCGCACGTTCGGATAGCCCTGCCGAGGCTCCACACTGATCGTCAGGTACGGCACCTGGCGGTCCCAGACCATCTTTCGCATCGTCACGAGATCGCCCGTGAAGCCCTCGGTTTTTCGGAAGCGGGCGATGAATCGACCGGCATCCCGGCGAAGTTCAACTCGGACTCTCATGCTGTATGAATATACAGTACTTTTGCCGGACATCGAACGTGACATGAAAGGCGCGTACAGGCAAAAATGTGCCGATGTGCTCTCACTACCAAGCCGAGAAACGCCGCCGCCAGCTCGAAAAGATGGGGATCAAGCTGCCGCCCGACTGGGAACCGCCGCCCGGCGGCTCTCACATCTACCCGACGCAGTTGGCGCCGTTCATCCGCCGGCCGCCGGAGCGGGATTCAGGGGATGAGGCGGTGCCGGAACTGGAGCTGGTCGACGGGCATTTCGGCTTGCTGCCTGGGTTCGCGAAAGAAGTGAAGTACGGTCTGCGAACCTATAACGCGCGCACCGAGACGGTGTCGCAGCTCGCGAGCTTCAAGAACGCATGGGCGAAGCCGCGGCACTGCATCATCCCGTGCGAGGCGATCTACGAACCTGACTGGCGCACCGGCAAGTCGATCCCGACAAGGTTCACGGCGGCCAACGATGATGCGATCGGCGTTGCGGGCCTCTGGTCGCCCTGGAAGAACCCAGTGAGCGGTGAGTGGGAGCTCAGCTTCACCATGCTGACGATCAACGCCGACACGCACCCGCTGTTCATGCACATGCATCGGCCTGACCCGAAACGCCCGCCACACATGCAGGACAAGCGGATGGTGGCGATCCTGCCGCAGGCTCAGTTCGAGCCGTGGCTCGACGCCTCGCCGCAGGAGGCGTTCGAGTTCATGCGGCAGTACCCGGCCGAGATGCTCACGATGACGCCGGAGCCTCTGCCGCCCAAGGTGTCAAAGGCGAAAGAGCCCCCGCAGCTGCCGGTCCAGCCGGTCCAGCCGGGCCTTCTGTAACCGCCCCCTCCCATCTGCGTCGCTCAGGACAGAAACTGCCTATCCGCGACCGGCGAGCCGTCCTCATCTTCTGCGCTGGTGCGCGGGCCGATTCGCTCGTCGGGGGCATAGCCAACCAGCGCCCTGGTGCCTGCGCTTAAGGCATCGATCCACATCTCGCACGGCTCCTCCGCTGCCTCAAGCTCTCGCCATTGCGAGGCATCGTCGCCTTCCTCCATCAGCACCCAGTAGAAGTGCCCGGGATCCGGCTCGTCGACGTGGACGGAGATTCGGCGAATGGACTGCATCACCTGTCTCCAGCAAGATACTGTCGGACCTCCTCGGCGGAATTGCCGACTGCCTTGACTGCATCGCGCAGCTGAGTTTCGCTACAGCCAAGGGACTCGGTCCATGAGCGCACCTCGTGGGGTTCGTCGAGAGAAATGAGCTTGCGATCGAGGCCGGTTTTCTTGGGGTCGTCTGCCATGAGGGCTCCTGTTGTGCCCGACACCGCGCCGGGGCAAGCATGAATATGACGCGCGACAAGCCTGGGTGACACCACCAAAAGGCGGTTTCGGCTGACAGTACCCCTCCTACGTCGGGCGGACTGTCACGCGGTGATCAACCTTGCCGACTACCCGCCGATGCTGCTCGAGGAGCGCCCGATCGACTTCGACGAGCCCGGTTGGATCTACGAGTTGAAGCTGGATGGCTACCGGTTGCTGGCGGAGTTCGACGGCGAGGTGCACCTGCGCACCCGCAATGGCGCGGATGCCGCGAAGTGGTTCCCCGAGGTCACGCAGAGCCTTGCCAAGGTGAAGGGCGGTAGGTATGTCGTTGACGGGGAGGTGTGCGTGCTGGACGAGATGGGGCGCAGCGACTTCAACCTGCTGCACGAGCGCGCCCGCCGGCGGCGGGCATACGCCGGTGGTCCCGACGTCGTCTACTGCGTGTTCGACCTGCTCGTGAACCGCGGGGTGGACATCACGCAGCAGCCGCTCGCGCAGCGCAAGGAGGCCTTGGCCAAGCTCTTGAAGCGGCCGCTGCCGTCGGTCATGTACGTCAGCCACTTCGAGGCCGAGGACGGCGCCCGGCTGTTCAAGGAGGCGGTGATACCGCTGAAGCTTGAAGGCCTGGTGGCAAAGCGGGAGCAGAGCGTCTACACGCCGGGCCAGCGGTCCGCGGACTGGGTTAAAGTCAAGCGCAAGGGCGCCATCCCGCCGGAGCGCTTCAAGCGGTGAGGGCGGCGCTAGGCCGGCCAGCGGGCAACGGTGTCTGCCGCCTCGGACTTCGCAGCGGCTCGCGCAAGGTGCGCCTTCACGTGAATATCGTAGACCGCGCGCTGGTTCGGCGTGAGAGATTCGTAGCCTTGACTCAGCGCCTGTTTGGCCACGCCCTCGGCCGCAGAGCCAGGGGCGATAGAGCCGTCGTCCAGCAATGCCTGAAGCAACTCGTTCAGTTCATACTCAGAGAATTCCATGCAGAGCCCCTTGTGGAGTTCGTACTTTAACCCTCACCGACCGTCCGAGCAGTCCCTGCGCGATACCTATGGCCGAGTTCAACTACAAGAGCACCCTCCACGGGCCAAGAATTTTCAGCGTCGCAGATGAGGGTGGCATAGTCTGCCTCGACGGGAAGCCGCTGACGCACTTTGGATACTATGCGGAGACGTCCAGGCCGAAAGACGCGCTGCGTGCTGACGCCGGCACGCTCGAGGCCGTTGCGCGTCGTTGGTGGAAGAGTCGTGTTGGCCATCTCAATGCGTTTGGGCATAAGGCGTACGGGATCGATCCGTGACCGGGCGCGGCCCGTGCGACTGCCCACCGAGATCCCCCCTGTTTCGGGGAGATTTCTCGGGGAGATTAACGGGGAAAGTAGAGGGTTTGAGGGGAAGCGAAGAGGGCTCGCTCCCTGTAGAGCGTTGATTTCATTGACCTGAATTTTTGGTTCGAGTCCAATCGCGCCTACCAAGTTTCCCCTCTGAAGAAGACCAGTCTTCAGGCTCTCGGGGAAATTCAGGGAAGAATTCCTTCCCTCCAGCATTCCACCCGCTGAAGCAGACAAAGACCATGGCCATGTTGTTGTGCTACCTTGGCCGTTCTGCCATTTCTTTTCGATTTTCTTGACAAGCGATCTGATGAAAATGCGATCGACATACGTCGATCGGGCCGCTGACGAGCGACGTCTGGCCGCATTGCTCAAACAGGCCCCGGTGGAATTTGCGCGTGCGGTCTACGGTATCAACGACCATGCGAGCGGCCGCACCGAGACCATGGCCGCACGCGAGATCGCAAGGGCACTTCGCCAGGGCGTGCCGGTGACGCAGGAGCGTGCCGAACAGCGCGCTCGCGCCTACCTGCCGACGGCCGGCCACGAGCACTGCCCGCGTTGCTGGGTGGTCTACGGCCACAAGAATCCACTGCGGTTCCGGCAAGCCAGCGATGAACGTCCCGAGACCGCCGCCTGCAACGCATGCGGCGCCGAGTACGCGACCACCGTCGATTGAGCCACTCCGCGCGCGGTCAGGGTAAACCTTGTCGCGATGCAGCAAAACCGCTACCTAGAATCGTTCGCATGACATGGACTTCCATGTAGAGGAGTGCGCAGTGCAGAGCAAGAAGTCCGGGGTCAAGCCGGTGCAACGTGTCATCAAGAAGTACCCCAACCGAAGGCTCTACGACACCGAGACGTCCACCTACATCACGCTCACCGAGGTGAAACAGTTGGTGGTACAGAATGCACAGTTCGTGGTGCGCGACGCCAAGTCCGGCGACGACCTCACGCGCAGCATCCTGCTGCAGATCATTCTCGAAGAGGAAGCGGGGGGCGCGCCGATGTTCACCGAGCAGGTGCTGGCCAACATCATCCGGTTCTATGGGCAGGCGATGCAGGGCTACATGGGCCCTTATCTCGAGAAGAACATCCAGGCCATGACCGAAGTCCAGGCGCAACTCGCCGAGAAGGCCGAAGGCCTGACGCCGGAGATGTGGTCGCGCTTCATGAGCATGCAGTCGCCAATGCTGCAGGGGCTCATGGGCAACTACGTCGAGCAGTCCAAGAACGTCTTCCTGCAGATGCAGGAGCAGATGCAGAAGAACACCGAGCAGGTGCTGGGCGCCTTCGGCATCAAACGCCCCTGAATCCCCGCCCCGGCCGATAGCTGGGACAATACGGGCAATATGAGCGAAGTTGCCTCCCACGAACGAACTGCCACGAAAGCCGCCCCCAAGGTCGGCTTCGTGAGCCTTGGCTGCCCCAAAGCCCTTACCGACTCCGAACTGATCCTGACCCGGCTGAGCGCCGAGGGCTACCAGACCGCCAAGAGCTTCGAGGGCGCCGATCTGGTGATCGTCAACACCTGCGGCTTCATCGACGACGCGGTCCGGGAGAGCCTCGACACGATCGGCGAGGCCCTGGCCGAGAACGGCCGCGTGATCGTCACCGGCTGCCTCGGCGCCAAGACGGGCGACCAAGGCGGCAACCTGGTGCGGCAGATGCATCCCAGCGTGCTCGCCGTGACCGGCCCGCATGCCACGCAGGAAGTGATGGACGCCGTCCACGCCAACCTGCCGAAGCCCCACGATCCGTTCATCGACCTGGTGCCCAACAGCTTCGGCGTGGCGGGCCTCAAGCTCACGCCGCGGCACTACGCCTACCTGAAGATCAGCGAGGGCTGCAATCACCGCTGCACCTTCTGCATCATTCCTTCGATGCGCGGCGACCTGGTGTCGCGGCCCGTCGGCGACGTGCTCAGCGAAGCGAAGGCGCTGTTCGAGGGCGGCGTGAAGGAGCTGCTGGTGATCAGTCAGGACACCTCGGCCTACGGTGTCGACGTCAAGTACCGCACCGGCTTCTGGGACGGCAAACCGGTCAAGACACGCATGCTCGAACTGGTGCGCACGCTCGGCGAAATTGCCGAGCCGTACGGCGCCTGGGTGCGGCTGCACTACGTCTATCCGTACCCGAGCGTCGACGAGATCATTCCGCTGATGGCCAGCGGACAGGTGTTGCCGTACCTCGACGTGCCGCTGCAGCACAGCCATCCCGATGTGCTCAGGCGCATGAAGCGGCCGGCAAGCGGCGAAAAGAACCTCGAGCGCATCGCGCGCTGGCGGGAGGTCTGCCCCCAGCTGGTGATCCGCAGTACCTTCATCGCGGGATTTCCCGGCGAAACCGAACAGGAGTTCGAACACCTGCTCGATTTCATTCGCGAGGCACAGATCGACCGGGCGGGCTGCTTTGCCTACAGCCCGGTCCAGGGTGCCACCGCCAACGACATTCCGGGCATGTTGCCGACCGAGGAGCGCGAGGCGCGCCGCGCGCGCTTCATGGAAGTGGCCGAGGCAGTCTCGATCGCCAAGCTGCGCCAGCGCGTGGGCGCCACCATGCAGGTGCTCGTGGACTCGGCACCGGCCATGGGCCGCAAGGGCGGGGTTGGCCGCAGCTACGCCGACGCGCCGGAGATCGACGGCACGGTGCGGCTGCTGCCGCCGGAGAAGATCAGCAAGACGCTCAAGGTCGGTGAATTCACCCGGGCACGCATCGTCGGTGTCGAAGGGCACGACCTGGTCGCGCTGCCGATCTGACGCGTGCGGGGCCCTCAAAGAGAAAAGCCCGCGCGAGCGGGCTTTTCAATTGGCGGGGTGCAGGCTGCCAGGGCCGGGCAAGTGCTCAGTCATCCGAGCGCGAGATGACCAGAAGGCTCATGAACAACGCGCCGAGGAACATGCCGATCAACAAGGTGAATGCTGCGATCACGATAGTTTCCGTTTGGTTTGATGGCTAGATTTTCGAACCAAACGTAACCTTATGTGTAGTTTTGACGTTACTTTTTGACGCATTTTTAGCCGAAAGTGTGACTTTCGCCACACCTTGGGCCATGCGCCGTCACCGCACGGCAGCGAATCAGAGCCGCAACCCGGCGCAAAGGGCGGCCCAGGCCGCCACCAACAGCACCGCGCCGACGACGCTTCGCGGTCTCGCACCGCGTTCTTTCATCCACCACGACGAAAGCGGCAATCAGCTTTGCGAACCAGGGGGTGCCAGGGTGGCGGCAAGCGAACCAGAGCGTGACGGCGTCGCGCTTGATCGTCACGCCCATTGGCGGATGCTTTGGACGATGGACATAGTTGACAGTCGTCTACGCGTGGTAAGGTGCGTCTGGGCTTCAAGGCCAACACGCAGATCCGTCCGTGATCCCTGCCGCGGGTTGAACGCCGCACTCTTACCAGCCCATTTGTTCGAATCCGTGTCGTCGACAAGCGTTTCGCAGGATGGCCCTTTCGAAGGGCGCGATGGGCTGCGCGAGTGCACAAGCCTGACGTCGTTCGGCCCGGCATCGGCGCTGATCGGCATTCGTGAGGGAAACCATCCCTCGATCATGTTCCCAGGGCAAAGAAAAAACCCCTGCGAATCTACGATTCACAGGGGTTTCAGCTTGGTAGGGGTGGTGCCCAGAAGAGGACTCGAACCTCCACGATGTTACTCGCTAGTACCTGAAACTAGTGCGTCTACCAATTCCGCCATCTGGGCCCACATAACTGCCGAAGCAGTTATGTTTTGAATTTCAGGAAAGAGAGAATCATATCAAAAATAATGGCCACTCCAGCGGTCTGCTGGACGAATTTGAAGGAACCGTTCAAGGGCATCGCGACGGTCACGGTTTCGTGCAGCGCGACGACGGCGAAGCCGATATCTATCTACCCCCCAACGAGATGCGCGCGGTGCTGCACAAGGACCGCGTCAAGGCGCGCGTGGTGCGCCAGGACCGCCGCGGCCGCCCCGAGGGGCGCGTGGTTGAGATCGTCGAGCGTCCCGAGCAGCCGATCATCGGCCGCCTGCTGCATGAAGGCGGCGTCTGGCTCGTCGCGCCCGAAGACAAGCGCTATGGCCAGGACGTCCTGATCCCCAAGGGAGCGACCGGGCCTGCCAAGGTCGGGCAGGTGGTGGTGGTGCAGCTCACCGAGCCGCCCGCCCTGTTCGGGCAGCCCGTGGGCCGCGTGAAGGAGGTGCTCGGCGAGATCGACGATCCCGGCATGGAGATCGAGATCGCGGTGCGCAAGTACGGCGTGCCGCACGAGTTCTCCGAAGCCTGTCTGGCCGACGCCAAGGCGCTGCCCGAGAAAGTGCGGCCTGCGGACAAGAAGGGCCGCGTCGACCTGACCGACGTGCCGCTCGTCACCATCGACGGCGAAGACGCACGCGACTTCGACGATGCGGTGTACTGCGAGCCCGCCAAGGTCGGTCGCGGCAAGGGCTGGCGGCTGCTGGTCGCCATCGCCGATGTCAGTGCGTATGTGCAAACCGGCTCGGCGATCGACATCGACGCCTACGACCGCGCGACCAGCGTGTACTTTCCGCGCCGCGTCATTCCGATGCTGCCCGAGAAGCTCTCGAACGGCCTCTGCTCGCTGAACCCCGAAGTCGAGCGCCTGTGCATGGTGTGCGACATGCTCGTGGCGGCGGATGGCGAGATCTACGCCTACCAGTTCTATCCGGCGGTGATGTTCAGCCACGCGCGCTTCACATACACGGAGGTGGCGGCGATCCTCGGCAATACGCGCGGCCCCGAGGCGGCCAAGCGCAAGGACCGCGTGAAGGACCTGCTGAACCTGGCCGACGTCTACAAGGCCCTGCTGAAGCAGCGCAGCAAGCGCGGTGCGGTCGACTTCGAGACCACCGAGACGCAGATCATCTGCGACGACGCAGGCCGCATCGAGAAGATCGTGCCACGCACACGCAACGAGGCACACCGCCTGATCGAAGAGGCCATGCTCGCTGCCAATGTGTGCAGCGCCGACTTCATCGCCCAGGGCAAGCACCCGGGCCTGTACCGCGTGCACGAAGGGCCGACGACCGAGAAGAAGGAGATCCTGCGCGGCTACCTGAAGGCCATGGGCGTCGGCCTCAGCATCACCGACGACCCGAGACCGGGCGAATTCCAGGCGATCGCCCAGGCCACGAAGGACCGGCCCGACGCGCAGCAGATCCACACCATGCTGCTGCGCTCGATGCAGCAGGCCATCTACACACCGTTCAACAGCGGCCACTTCGGGTTGGCCTACGAGGCCTACACGCACTTCACCAGCCCGATCCGGCGCTATCCCGACCTGCTCGTGCACCGCGTGATCAAGGCCATCCTCGGCAACGCGCGCTACCAGTTGCCGATGCTGCCGACACCCGGCGAAGCGCACGCCAAGCTGGCCAAGCGCCTCGCGTCACGCGTCAAGGCGCCCACGACCAAGCCGCAGAAGGCCACGATCGCACCGACCAAGGAAGTGCTCGCGTGGGAAGCCGCGGGCCTGCATTGCAGCGCCAACGAGCGCCGCGCCGACGAAGCGAGCCGCGACGTCGAAGCCTGGCTCAAGTGCAAGTACATGCGCGAGCACCTGGGCGAGGAGTACGGCGGCGTGGTCACGTCGGCCACGACCTTCGGCATCTTCGTGACGCTCGATGCGATGTATGTCGAGGGGCTGGTGCACATCACCGAGCTCGGCGGCGAGTACTTCAAGTTCGACGAGATGCGCCAGGAACTGCGCGGCGAGCGCACCGGCATCCGCTACGCCATCGGCACCCGCGTGCGCGTGCAGGTGAGCCGTGTCGATCTCGATGGACGCAAGATCGACTTCCGCCTCGTGCGCGAGGGCGAGGACCTCACGGCGCGCGCGATGAAGGACAAGGGTGTGGGTTCAGCGGGCGTGCCGGTCAAGGCATCGTCCAAGCGCAGTTCGCGCCACAAGGCCGAAGCCGCCGCGGTCGAGCCGCGCGCCGAGCGGGTCGCCGTCTCTGCGGCGGCGGTGGAGCCGCAGTCGGCCATGCAGGCGTTCAAGTCCGCGGTCAAGAAGGCCGCGAACAAGATGAAAGGGCGCAAGCCGCGCCGCCCCTGACGATATCAACGAGCTACCGAACAGACAAAGCTGAAAAGGAGACACAGAGCATGAGCGTCGAGAACAACAAGGGCCGCATCGCGATCGTCACGGGTGCCGGCACGGGCATCGGCCGCGCGGCGGCGCTGGCACTGCTGGGCGACGGCTGGAGCGTGGCGCTCGCGGGGCGCCGCCTTGAGCCGCTCGAGCAGGTGGCCGAGGAATCGGGTGCGGGCGCGCGCGCCTTCGCGGTGCCGACCGACGTGGCCAACGCCGATTCGGTGCAGGCGCTGTTCGCCGCGACGGTGGAGCGCTTCGGCCGCGTGGACCTGCTCTTCAACAATGCGGGCGTGGGCAACCCGCCCGGCGCCTTCGAGGACTGGACGCCCGAGCAGTGGCGTGGCGTGGTCGACATCAACCTGAGCGGCATGTTCTTCTGCATCCAGCAGGCGTTCCGCACCATGAAGGCGCAGACGCCGCGCGGTGGCCGCGTCATCAACAACGGGTCGATCTCGGCCACCGCGCCCCGCCCGAACTCGGCCGCCTACACGGCGACCAAGCATGGCGTCGAGGGCCTCACCAAGACGGCCTCGCTCGACGGGCGGAAGTACGACATCGCGGTCGGCCAGATCGATGTGGGTAACGCGATGACGGAGCTGGCCGCGCGCATGGCCAAGGGCGTGCCGCAGGCCAACGGCGAACTCGCGGTCGAGCCGCTGATGGACGTGAAGATCGTGGGGCAGTCGGTGCTCTACATGGCGAACCTGCCGCTGGAAGCCAACGTGCTGTTCCACACCGTCATGGCGACAAAGATGCCCTTTGTCGGACGCGGCTAGACGCTTTGGCGCGCCAGTGTGCCCGCCGTCAAGGCGGGTGCGCCGGCGGGCCAGGTGTCGGCCGCATGGCCGTGGTGCCATACCGACGCGCAGGCCGCCTCGAACGCAGGCCGGCCCGAGGCCAGCGCTGCACCGATCATTCCCGCGAGCACGTCGCCGGTACCGGCAGTGGCCAGGCGCGCATTGCCGGTCGGATTGACGACCGGCGCTGGGCCGTCTTCGGCAATGATCGTGCCGGAGCCCTTGAGTACCAGCACAACGCCGAATCGCGCAGCGAGTTCACGCGCCGCCGCGAGTCGGTCGCGCTGGACTTCGCCCGCCGTGCATCCGAGCAGCCGCGCTGCCTCGAGCGGATGGGGCGTCAGCACCGTGGGGCGGCCACGGTGGCGCCGCCTCGACAGTTGCACCTGCAGGTTGCGGTCGGTCGCCAGCGCATTGAGCGCGTCCGCGTCGAGCACCAGCGTGGCCGCGGTGGCCAGCACGCGCGGCAGCAGGGCGCGCACCGCGGTGCCGCCGCCGCAGCCACAGACGACCGCCATGGCTGAAAGATCGAGCGAGGCGGCGTCGCGCAGCATCAGTTCGGGCTGCAGCGCGGCGACGGGCGCGGCATCCGGGTCGAGCAAGCCGGCGTAGACGCGGCCGGCCCCGGCATGCAAGGCGGCGGTGGCGGCCAGCAGTGCCGCGCCCGCCATGCCGGGCGCGCCGCCGACCACGGCGACGTCGCCCTGGCTGCCCTTGTGCGAGGCATGCAGGCGCGGAGGGATCCGGGGCGCACCCGCGAGCCGGGCTGCCGGCGGCTCGTCGACGCTGTCGCAGCCCAGGTCATCGAACCAGATGCTGCCGCAGGCGTCGCGGCCCTGCGCTGTGAAGAGGCCGGGCTTGAGCGTCAAGAGGCTCAGGCAGTGGCGCGGCGAGGCAGCGCTGTCCGGCGCCTGTCGGGCCGCGCGATGCAGCACGCCGGTGTCCGCGTCCAGGCCGGACGGCACATCGATGCTCAAGGTAGGCGCCGCCGCTCGATGCATGCGCTGCAGCCACTCGGCCACGTGGCCTTCGGGCGGGCGCGTCGAGCCGATGCCGAGCAGGGCGTCGATCGCGAGATCGTGCGCAGGCGGCGGTGCCGGGGTGATCTCGACGCCGGCCTCGCGCGCACGTCGAAGCGAGACCCTGGCGTCCGACGGTAGGCGGGTCTCGTCGCCCTCGAAGGTGACGACCGGCGAGAAGCCGCGCTCGCGCAGCCGCATCGCGGCTTCGAAGCCGTCGCCACCGTTGTTGCCCGGACCGCAGGCGATCCAGATGGTCCGCGCATGCGGCGCGATCGCCATGGCCAGCCGGGCCGCGGCCAGTCCGGCGCGCTGCATCAGCGTGTGGGCGGGTAGCGCCTTGGCCCAGCGCTGTTCGATCCGGCGTGTCGACGCGCGGTCGAAGAGGTCTGCGACAGTGTCTGGCGTGATGCGCTGCATGGGCCGATTCTGCGCGACCGCCGCGCGTCCAGTCGTTCAGGCGTGCAGATGCAGCCGCTCGATCCCGAGGCCTTCGAGATCGACGCCGG
Source organism: Variovorax sp. Soil_C_39 (assembly GCF_057656815.1). NCBI lineage: Bacteria > Pseudomonadati > Pseudomonadota > Betaproteobacteria > Burkholderiales > Comamonadaceae > Variovorax > Variovorax sp. Soil_C_39. Next base: position 776,403 of record NZ_JBDGJQ010000002.1, on the reverse strand, counting down.
CATCGCGCCCGCCGATCAGGTCGGCCACCACGCGGGCGCTGCCGCACGAAAGTGCCCAGCCGCTCGAACCGTGTCCCAGGTTGAGCCAAACGCCCGGGATGCCGCTCGCGCCGAGCACCGGCGGACCGTCGGGCAGCATCGGGCGGGCGCCTTTCCATTGCTGCACGCCCGACTGCAGTGTGGCCGCGCCGGGGAACCAGTCGTGCAGCACCTTGTAGAGCGTCTGCACCGCTGCGGGGTTGATGCGGCTCAGCGAGCCGCCGATCTCGGCGCTGCCGGCCACGCGCACCCGCTGCCCGAGGCGCGAGATTGCGACCTTGTAGCGTTCGTCCATCACCGCGCTGCGCGGCGCGTTGAGTGATTCGCGGATCGGCGCGCTGATGGAGTGGCCGTACACCGGCGCCAGCGGAATGCGCAGGCCGAGCGGGCGCAGCAGCGTGGCCGAGGCGAGGCCGGCGCAGACCACCACGGCATCGAAGTGCAGCGGCGGCGAGCCGCTCGCGAGTGCGACGGCGGTGGGCGCGGCGCGGCTCAACGGTGCGATGTCGCAGTTGAAGTGGAACTGGGCGCCGAGCGCCTCGGCCTCCCACTTGAGCAGCAGCGCGAACTGCCGGCAGTTGGCCACCTCGTCGTCGGGCAGGTGGATGGCGCCGGCCAGCGCGGTGTCGGCGTTGAGCGCGGGCTCGATGCGGCGGGCTTCGTCGGCGTCGACTTCGCGAAACACGCTGCCGGCCGAGCGCAGCACCTCGAGGCCTGGCTGGATGAGTTTCTTCTCGCGCTTGGAGCGCAGCAGCACCAGGTAGCCGTCGCTGCGTTCGTAGCTCAGTTCGCGCGCCTCGGTCACCTCGTGCAGCCGGGTCCGGCTGTAGAACGCCAGGCGCTGCATGCGGGCGCGGTTGGCGAGATAGGTCTCGAGCTTGCACGCCCTCTGCCAGCGCGACATCCAGCCGAGGTCTTGCGTGCCGAGCGGCCAGCGCAGCTTGATGGCGCCATGCGACGAAAGCAGCGAGCGCAGCACCTTGGCGCGCATGCCCGGCGCAGCCCAGGGTGTGACGTACCCTGGCGCGACCACGCCGGCATTCGCGAAGCTGCCTTCTTCGGCGGCGGCGCCGCGGCGTTCGAACACGGCCACTTCGTGGCCGTCCGAGGCCAGTTCCCAGGCGCTGGTGACGCCGATGATGCCGGCGCCCACGATCGCGATTTTCATTGAGTGATGGAGTAAGAAAAGATGGCGCGCCGGGTGTCGGCCCGACTGGGCGAGCCTACCGTGCCTGCAGCGCCTTTTCCGCCTGAAGGGCAATCGCCAGCACGGCGTCGTCGTGCATCGCCGCATGCCAGAGCATCAGCCCGGCCGGCAGTTCGCCCGCGGCCTGGCAGGGCAGCGAGATCGCGCATCCGTCGAGCATGTTGACGATCGACGGATTGCGCAGCAGCAGCGCATTGACGCGGAAGAACGCATCGTCGCGCTCGGCGCCAGGCGCCACGCTTGCGATGCTCGGCGCGGTGATCGGTACCGTGGGCGACAGCAAGGCGTCGAAGCCCGAAAGCGACGCTTCGACGCGCGCGATCCAGGTCCGCCGCGCATTCAGCAGGTCGATGTACTCGTGCGCCTTCATGCCGGCGCCCCTGAGGATGCGCTGGGCGACCCGCGGATCGTAGCCGGCGCCGCTGCGCTCGAGCAGCAAGCGGTGCCAGGCATACGATTCGGCGGCCGAGAAACCGCCGGTGGCATTGATTCCCTGCAGGTCGGCGAGTTCGGGCAGCGTGATTTCCTCGATGCGGGCGCCGGCGCCGCGCAACACGTGCAACGCACGGTCGAAGGCGCGGGCGACCGACGGTTCGATGTCGTCGAAGAACACGTTCTTCACGACCGCAAGCCGGTACGCACCCACGGGCGCGGCACCGCGCGTCACGCGCCGTGCCGAAAGGATTTCGTGCGCGAGGATCGCGTCACGCACAGAGCGCGTCATGGCGCAGACGGTGTCGAGGGTGGTCGACAGCGGGAGCGCGCCATCGGCCGGAACAAGGCGCGCGGTGCTCTTGAAGCCCACGATGCCATTGAGTGCAGCGGGGATGCGGATCGAGCCGCCGGTGTCCGAGCCCAGGCCGATGAAGGCGGCGCCCGCGGCCACCGAGACCGCCGCGCCCGAAGATGAACCGCCGGGAATGCGCGGCATGGCCGCTTCCGCCGCATTGGCGGGCGTGCCGTGGTGAGGATTGACCCCGACCCCCGAGAACGCAAACTCCGTCATGTTGGTGCGGCCCGTGAGCACCCCGCCGGCGGCCCGCAGGCGCGCCACCGCGACCGCGTCGGTCTGGGCCGCCGGCGCGTGCGCAAGCACCATCGAACCGGCCGGTGTGGGCTGTCCCTCGACGTCGAACAGGTCCTTTGCGGTGAAGGCGAGGCCGGCAAGGCGGCTCGCCGGCGCTGCGCCGGCGATTTCCCGGCGGGCTTCGTCGAACATGGTGCGGGTGAAGACGTGGCGGCAGGCCGGCGATTCGGAGATGCCGATGGCACGCTCCAATTCGGTGCGTGCATCGGTGCCGCCGGCCAGGAGTTCCAGGCGGGTGGCGTGAAGGTCGTTCATGGGGGCTGGAGGGGGGTGGGTCGGCGTTGCGGGGAAGGCGGCAAGGGGCGCGTGCTATACTCTTTGGGTTTCGCTGATCGCGTGGCGGACTTTCGCTACAGCAGCCAGACGCATTCGCAAACCGGCCCATTCAAGGTGTTGCGGCTCCGCCCAAAGAGGGCTGGAGAAGCAAAGCGGGCTGGATTTTAGACCCAACCTTTGGAGTAATTTCAATGTCGACCACCATGCGCGAAATGCTGGAAGCCGGTGTCCACTTCGGCCACCAGACCCGCTTCTGGAACCCCAAGATGGCACCGTTCATCTTCGGCCATCGCAACAAGATCCACATCATCAACCTGGAAAAGTCGCTCCCGATGTTCCAGGACGCGATGAAGTACGCCAAGCAGCTCACCGCCAACCGCGGCACTATCCTGATGGTCGGCACCAAGCGCCAGGCCCGTGAGATCGTGGCGGCCGAAGCCCGCCGTGCCGGCGTGCCCTTCGTCGACACCCGCTGGCTCGGCGGCATGCTGACCAACTTCAAGACGGTCAAGACCTCGATCAAGCGCCTGAAGGACATGAAGGCCCAGCAGGAAGCCGGTCTGGACAGTCTGAGCAAGAAAGAGCAGCTCACCTTCTCGCGTGAAATCGAGAAGCTCGAGAAGGACATCGGCGGCATCCAGGACATGACCGCGCTGCCCGACGCCATCTTCGTGATCGACGTGGGCTTCCACAAGATCGCCGTGGCCGAAGCCAAGAAGCTCGGCATCCCGCTGATCGGCGTGGTCGACTCGAACCACTCGCCCGAAGGCATCGACTACGTGATTCCCGGCAACGACGACTCGTCCAAGGCCGTGGTGCTTTACGCCCGCGGCATTGCCGACGCGATCATCGAAGGCCGCAACAGCGCTACCGGCGACGTGGTCAAGGCCATCGCCGAGGGCAGCGACGAATTCGTTGAAGTCGAAGAGGGCGCCTCGGCCTGATCGAGGCCCTCGCGCGCCTGAAGAAGGGGCTTTGGTGCCCCTTTTTTTTAATCTGATTTTTTGGACACGGAGATAGAACAATGGCTGCAATCACCGCAAGCATGGTCGGCGAACTTCGCGCAAAGACCGATGCGCCCATGATGGAATGCAAGAAGGCCCTGACGGAGGCCGACGGCAACATGGAAAAGGCCGAGGAACTGCTGCGCATCAAGCTCGGCAACAAGGCCGGCAAGGCGTCGGGCCGCATCACGGCCGAAGGCGTGGTCACCGCATTCGTCGAGGGCGACAAGGGCGGCATGATCGAGATCAACTGCGAGACCGATTTCGTCACCAAGAACGACAGCTTCCTGGCCATGGCCAATGCCGCTGCGATGCTGGTCGCGAAGAACAATCCGGCAGATCTCGCGGCGCTCGGCGCGCTCCCCTATGAGCAGGACGGCTTCGGCCCGACGCTCGAAGACGTGCGCAAGGGCCTGATCGGCAAGATTGGCGAGAACATGAGCTTCCGCCGCTTCAAGCACTTCTCGGGCAACGGCAAGCTGGCTTCGTACCTGCACGGCACGCGCATCGGCGTGATGGTCGAGTTCGAAGGCGACGACGCCTCGGCCAAGGACGTGGCCATGCACATCGCTGCCATGAAGCCGGTCGCCATCTCGGCCGCAGACGTGCCCGCCGAGCTGATCGAGAAAGAGCGCGCAGTGGCTGCAGGCAAGGCCGAGGAAGACCGCAAGACGGCCGAAGCCGAAGGCAAGAAGCCGCAGCCTGCCGACATCGTCGCGAAGCGCGTCGAAGGCGGCGTGCAGAAGTACCTCAAGGAAGTCTCGCTGCATAACCAGGCTTTCGTGAAGAACGACAAGCAGACCGTCGAACAGATGCTCAAGGCCGCCAACACCTCGATCAAGGGCTTCACGCTCTACGTGGTCGGCGAAGGCATCGAAAAGAAGGTCGACGACTTCGCGGCCGAAGTGGCTGCGCAGGTCGCTGCCGCCAAAGCTGGCGCGTAAAACTGTTACGCCCCGAAGCGACGGCCTGCGCCTGTGCGCCGTCGCTTTTTCACCGCCTCGTTCTACACTCGTCCCGCCAAATCAACCCAAGGAAAATGCCCATGTCCGATGCCCGCCCAGCCCACAAGCGAATCTTGTTGAAGCTGTCGGGAGAGGCATTGATGGGAGATGATGCCTTTGGTATTAACCGTGCCACCATCGTGCGCATGGTCGAGGAGGTGGCCGAGGTCGTGAACATGGGCGTCGAGGTCGCGGTCGTGATCGGCGGCGGCAACATCTTCCGCGGCGTCGCGGGAGGCTCCGTGGGCATGGACCGCGCCACGGCCGATTACATGGGCATGCTGGCCACGGTGATGAACTCGCTGGCGCTGGCCGATGCCATGAACAAGCAGGGCCTGGTGGCGCGCGTGATGTCGGCCATCGCCATCGAGCAGGTGGTCGAGCCGTATGTCCGGCCCAAGGCGCTGCAGTACCTCGAAGAGGGCAAGGTCGTGATCTTTGCCGCCGGCACGGGCAATCCGTTCTTCACCACCGACACGGCCGCTGCGCTGCGCGGCGCCGAGATCGGTGCCGAACTGGTGCTCAAGGCGACCAAGGTCGACGGCGTCTACAGCGCCGACCCCAAGACCCACCCGGACGCGACGCGCTATTCGACGCTGACTTTCGACCAGGCGATCGCGCAAAATCTGGGCATCATGGACGCCACGGCCTTTGCGCTGTGCCGCGACCAGAAACTGCCAATCAAGGTGTTCTCGATCTTCAAGAACGGCGCGCTCAAGCGTGTCGTCATGGGCGAGGACGAGGGCACGCTGGTGCATGCCTGAGGAGTAAATTGAGATGACCACCCCGACCATTGCTGAAATCCGCAGTGCGACCGACGCCAAGATGAATCAGTCGCTCGCAGCGTTCCAGAACAACCTCACGAAGATCCGCACCGGCCGCGCGAATTCGGCGCTGCTCGACTCGATCCAGGTCGAGTACTACGGTTCCCAGGTGCCCCTGAGCCAGGTGGCCAACGTCTCGGTGCTCGATTCGCGCACGATCAGCGTCCAGCCCTGGGAAAAGGGCATGGGCGCCAAGATCGAGAAGGCCATCCGCGAAAGCGACCTGGGGCTGAACCCCGCCTCGATGGGTGACCTGATCCGTGTGCCGCTGCCCGCAATGAGCGAGGAGCGCCGCCGCGAGATGACCAAACTGGTCCGCAACGAAGGCGAGAGCGCCAAGGTCGCGACGCGCAACCTGCGCCGCGACGCGAACGAGTCGGTCAAGAAGCTGGTGAAGGAAAAGCTCGCCTCCGAGGACGAGCAGAAGCGCGCCGAAGCCGAGATCCAGAAGGTCACCGACCGCCACATCGCGGAAATCGACCGCCTGATCGCGGCCAAGGAAGCGGAGATCATGGCCGTTTGAGGCTGCGCATGGCTTCCCCCTCGCTGCAGATTCCTCACCATATTGCCATCGTCATGGATGGCAACGGTCGGTGGGCCACGCGGCGATTTCTGCCCCGCGTGGCAGGCCACAAGCAGGGCGTTGAATCGCTGCGCCGCTGCGTGAGGGCGTGCGTCGACCGCGGCGTGGGCATTCTCACTGTGTTCGCGTTCTCGTCGGAGAACTGGAACCGGCCGCCCGAGGAGGTCTCGGGGCTGATGGAAATCATGGTCGGTGCGCTCGCGCGCGAGGTGCCCAAGCTCGGGCGCGATGGCGTGCGCCTGCATTTCGTCGGCGAACGCGCGGGTCTCTCGAAGAAGATGGTGCAGGGCCTGGTCGACGCGGAGGCCAACACCGCGCAGAACGCCAAGCTGATCCTCAACATCTGCTTCAACTATGGCGGCCGCTGGGACATTGCCCGCGCCGCTGCGCGCCTGGCCGAGCAGGGCGAGGCGCTCACCGAGGCCAACCTCGACCGTGCCATGGCCCTCGCGCACGTGCCCGACCCGGATCTGCTGATCCGCACCGGCGGCGAGCAGCGGCTGTCGAACTTTTTGCTGTGGCAGAGCGCCTACGCCGAGTTGTTCTTCAGCAGCAAGCTCTGGCCTGAATTCGACGAGGCCGAGCTCGATGCAGGCATTGCTGCGTACCAGGTGCGCGAGCGCCGCTTCGGCAAGACTTCGGCGCAGGTCACGGCCGGCAGCCAGTCCCCGCAAGATCGCCAACTGGCCTGAGGCTGCGGCCGGCCTCCACCTTTCAGCCGAATGCTCAAACAACGCATCATCACGGCGGTCGTCCTGTTGGCGATCCTGCTGCCGGCGCTCTTCTATCCGTCGCACATCCCCTTTGCCGGCGTGATGCTGGTGCTGATCGGCGCGGCCGGCTGGGAATGGGGCCGCTTGAACGGCCACGGCCAGCGGCTGTCGGTGTTCCTCGGCCTGGAAGTCGTGGCGCTGTGCGCGCTGTCGTGGTGGCTCGGCCTGCTCGAACGTTCCCTGCTGCCGATCTGGCTGGTGGCCAGTGCGGCCTGGGTGCTGGGCGGCGCCGCCTTGCTGCGCGTCGCGGTGCCGGGTTGGCCGCGCATTCCGCGCGGCCTGCGTCTGGTCGGCGGATTGCTCGCACTCTGGGTGGCCTGGCTGGCGGCTGTGCAGGCGCGCATGGTCGGCATCAATTTCCTGCTGTCGATCTTCGTGCTGGTCTGGGTGGCGGACGTTTTTGCCTACTTCGCCGGCCGGGCGTTCGGCCTAAAGTTCACGCGCAGCAAGCTCGCGCCGGCGATCAGCCCCGGCAAGAGCTGGGAGGGCGTCTGGGGCGGCATGGTCGGTGTGGCCGTGCTGGCCTTCGCCTGGGTCTGGGCCGACCGCGCCGTGGGCGCGACGGTGGCCAGCCTGTACTCCCGGCTGCACGAGCGCGGCTGGTGGCTGCTGCTTCTTGGCGTGGTCTTTCTCGCGGCGATGAGCGTCGTCGGCGACCTCGTCGAATCGCTCATCAAGCGCAGCGCCGGTGCCAAGGACAGCAGCAGCCTGCTGCCAGGGCACGGCGGCGTGCTCGACCGCGTGGATGCCCTCTTGCCGGCGCTTCCCATTGCCATGATGCTGGCTTCCTTGTGAACATGTCCAAACAACGGGTCACGGTGCTCGGCTCGACCGGCTCGGTCGGTGTCAGCACGCTCGACGTGATTGCACGCCATCCAGACCGTTTCGAGGTCTTCGCGCTCTCCGCCTCGACCAAGGTCGACGAGATGCTGGCGCAGTGCGCACGCTTTTTGCCTCGCTTCGCCGTCATGGCGAGTGCGCCGCATGCCGCGCTGCTGGCCGAAAAGATCGACCAGAACGGCCTGCCGACGCAGGTGCTGAGCGGCGCGCGCGCGATCGAGGAGATCGCGTCCCACGAAGAAGTCGATGCCGTGATGGCTGCGATCGTCGGTGCCGCCGGGCTGGGGCCGTGCCTCGCTGCGGCGCGAGCCGGCAAGCGGCTGCTGCTGGCCAACAAGGAAGCGCTGGTGGTCGGGGGCGAGCTGTTCATGCGCACCGTGCGCGAAGGCGGCGCCACGCTGCTGCCGATCGACAGCGAGCATTCGGCGATCTTCCAGTCGCTGCCTGAAGATCCATCGACCTGGGCGCGGCGGATCGACAAGATCATTCTCACGGCCTCGGGCGGCCCTTTCCGCACCCGCGCGCCCGCGACGCTGGGCTCGGTCACGCCGGAGCAGGCGTGCGCGCATCCGAACTGGGTCATGGGCCGCAAGATCTCGGTCGATTCGGCCACCATGATGAACAAGGCGCTCGAGGTCATCGAGGCGCGTCACTTGTTCGGCGTCGAACCCGAGCAGATCGAGGTGGTCATCCATCCGCAGAGCGTGGTCCATTCGATGGTGCAGTTCACCGACGCATCCGTCATTGCCCAGCTTGGAACCCCCGACATGCGGGTGCCGATCGCGGTCGGCCTGGCCTGGCCCGAACGCATCGAGAGCGGGGCAGGGCGCCTCGACTTCCGGCAGATGGCCGCGCTGAGCTTCGACGCGCCCGACGCGGCGCTGTTTCCAGGACTGGGCCTCGCCTGGCATGCGCTGCGCGCCGCGCCCGGAACCACGGCGGTGCTCAATGCCGCCAACGAGGTCGCCGTCGAGGCCTTTCTCGACCGGCGCCTGCGGTTCGACCGGATTCATGCGGTGAACATGGAAACTTTGGAGGCCGTCATCCCCTCCAAGCCCGGATCGCTGACCGACCTGCTGGCGCTCGATGCCAGCGCCCGGGCGGCGGCCAATGCGGCGGCGCTTCGCTTCGCCGCCTGATCGCGCCCCTGCCGACCGACAAGGATCAGGATGCTCACTGTCATTGCTTTTGTGGTTGCGCTCGGCCTCTTGATTGCCGTGCACGAATACGGCCACTACCGCGTCGCCGTGGCCTGCGGCGTGAAGGTGCAGCGCTTCTCGGTCGGCTTCGGCAAGACCCTTTTCCGCTGGCGGCCGAAGCGCCAACACCCGGGGCAGGAAACCGAATTCGTCATCGGCGCCTTCCCGTTGGGCGGCTACGTCAAGATGCTCGACGAGCGCGAAGGCCCGGTGCCGCCCGAAGAGCGCCATCGCGCCTTCAACACGCAGCCGCTGCGCTCCCGCGCGGCTATCGTGGCCGCCGGGCCGATCGCCAACCTGCTGCTCGCGGTGGTGCTCTACACGGCCGTCAACTGGATCGGCGTGGACGAGCCGGTCGCCAGGCTCGCGCCCCCCGTGGCCGCTTCGCTCGCCGAGGCGGCGGGGCTGCGTGGCGGCGAGCATGTCACGCGCGCCGGCTTCGAAGGCGAACTGGAGCCGGTGGACTCTTTCGAGGACCTGCGCTGGCGCATGACGCGCGGCGCGCTCGACAGCCGCGACCTCACGCTCGAGATCGCGGGCGAAGCCGGCCGGCCCGCGCGCGAAATCGTGCTGCCCCTGAGCCAATTGGAGGCCAAGGACGCCGATCCGCAGATGTTCCGCAAGATCGGCCTGCTGGCGCCCCTGACCGTTCCCGAGATCGGGCAGGTCATGGAAGACAGTGCTGCCGAGCGCGCCGGCCTGCGCAGCGGCGACGTGGTGCGTGTCGTCGGGGACACGCCCATCGTCGACGGCCAGCAGTTGCGCGAGGTGATCCGCAGTTCGATCGACGGCGACCAGCCGCGTGCACAGACCTGGCAGTTGATCCGCGCCGGACAGGCGCTCCGGCTCGAAGTGGCACCCGAAGTGCGCGACGAAGGCGGCACGAAGGTGGGACGGATCGGTGCCTATGTGGGTGCCCCGCCCGAGATGATCATGGTGCGGCAGGGTCCGGTCGAGGGCTTCTGGCGCGGCATCGTCCGCACCTGGGAGGTGTCGGCCCTCACGGTGCGCATGATGGGCAAGATGGTGATCGGCGAGGCGTCGCTCAAGAATCTCAGCGGGCCGCTCACGATTGCCGACTATGCCGGCAAGTCCGCAAGCCTCGGACTCACGCAGTACCTCGTGTTCCTGGCCCTGATCAGCGTGAGCCTGGGCGTGCTCAATCTCATGCCGCTGCCGGTCCTCGATGGAGGACACCTGATGTATTATCTTTGGGAGGGCCTGACCGGCAAGGGTGTCTCCGACGCCTGGATGGAACGGCTTCAGCGCGGCGGTGTCGCTTTGCTGCTGGTCATGATGTCGGTCGCACTCTTCAACGACGTCACGCGGCTCTTTGGTTAACTTTCTGCCGGCCCTTTGCGCGCCGGCCCAATTCTCAGATGAACAAAAACTTCAGTCGCTTTCGCCTGCGTAGCGTCGCCGCGGTGGTGGCCAGCGCCCTGGCGGCCACGGCAGCCTGGGCCGTCGAGCCCTTCACGGTGCGCGACATCCGTGTCGAAGGCCTGCAGCGCGTCGAGCCCGGCACGATCTTCGCATCCCTGCCGCTGCGCGTGGGCGATACCTACAGCGACGAACGTGGATCGGCCGCGATCCGCGCGCTGTTCGACCTGGGATTGTTCAAGGACGTGCGCATCGACGTCAACGGCAATGTGCTGGTGGTGATCGTCGAGGAGCGGCCCACGATCGCCGACGTCGACTTCGTCGGCACCAAGGAGTTCGACAAGGCCGCGCTCCAGAAGGCGCTGCGCGAAGTCGGCCTGGCCGACGGACGCCCGTACGACAAGGCGCTGGCCGACCGCGCCGAGCAGGAGCTCAAGCGCCAGTACGTGAGCCGCAGCCTCTACAACGCGCAGGTCGTGACCACCGTCACGCCGATCGAGCGCAACCGCGTCAACCTGACCTTCACCGTCACCGAAGGCGATTCGGCGCGCATCCGCGAAGTGCGTGTCATCGGCAACAAGGCATTCAGCGAATCGACGCTGCTGAGCCTGTTCGACCAGGACAGCGGCGGCTTCATGAGCTGGTACACCAAGTCGAACCACTATTCGCGCACCAAGCTCAACGCCGACCTCGAAACGCTGCGCTCCTACTACATCACGCGCGGCTACCTCGAGTTCCGCATCGATTCGACGCAGGTCGCGATCTCGCCCGATCGCCAGGACCTGACGGTCACGGTCAACGTCACCGAAGGCGAGAAGTTCGTCGTGGCGGGGGTCAAGCTCGACGGCAACTACCTCGGCCGCGACGAAGAATTCAAGTCACTCGTCACGATCAGGCCGGGCGAGCCCTACAACGGCGAGGAGGTCACCGAGACCACCAAGGCGTTCACCGACTATTTCGGCACCTTCGGCTATGCGTTCGCACGGGTGCAGGCGCGCCCCGAGATCGACCGCGTCAACAACCGGGTGACGCTCACGCTGCAGTCCGAGCCGTCGCGGCGCGTCTATGTGCGGCGCGTGATCGTCGGCGGCAACACCAAGACCCGCGACGAGGTCATCCGCCGCGAGTTCCGCCAGTTCGAGGCCTCTTGGTACGACGGCGACAAGATCAAGCTGTCGCGCGACCGCGTGGACCGCCTCGGCTTCTTCACCGAAGTCAACGTCGAGACGCAGGAAATCCCCGGCACGCCCGACCAGGTCGACCTGACGATCAACGTGGCCGAAAAGCCCACCGGCAGCCTGCAGCTGGGCGCCGGCTACTCGAGCGCAGAAAAGGTCGCGCTGACCTTCGGCATCTCGCAGGAGAACGTGTTCGGCTCGGGCAACTTCCTGGGCGTGCAGGTCAATACCAGCAAGTACAACCGCACCCTGTCGGTGACCACCACGGACCCGTACTTCACGAAGGACGGCATCTCGCGCACGGTCAGCCTCTATCACACCACGACGCGTCCGTACTCGACGACCATCGACGGCGACTACAAGCTCGTGAACCAGGGCGGCTCCATCCGCTTCGGCGTGCCGTTCAGCGAGGTCGACACGGTCTTCTTCGGCATCGGCCTCGAGCGCTATGCCTTCGACCCGAACTCGACGACCTCGTTCTCGGGCCTGTTCACCCCTTCGTCGTACCTGCGCTACTTTCAGTGTTCCAAGGATGCCACCGGCTTCTTCGTGACCAACTGCGACCAGAAGAGTGTCTGGGGTGTGCCGCTGACCATCGGCTGGGGCCGTGACAGCCGCGACAGTGCATTGGTCCCGACCACCGGACGTCTGCAGCGCGCCAACCTCGAGCTCGGGGTGGCGGGCGACATGAAGTACTTCAAGACGAACTACCAGTACCAGCAGTTCTTCGCAATCAACAAGCAGTACACCTTCGCGATCAACGCCGACCTCGGCTATGCCAAGCCGTTGGGCGGCGCGGTCTACCCGATCTTCAAGAACTTCTATGCCGGCGGCCTGGGCTCGGTGCGCGGCTTCGAGCAGAACTCGCTCGGTCCGCGCGACGTGCCGCTGGTCTTCCAGACCGAAGGCGCCGCGCTCGGCGGCACCAAGAAGGCCGTGTTCAATGCCGAACTCAGCACCCCGTTCCCCGGCGCCGGCAATGACCGCACGCTGCGCCTGTACGGCTTCTTCGACGTCGGCAACGTTTTCGGGTCGCGCGCTCCCGGCCTGTCTGAAGAGCAGTACAAGGCGCAGAAGAAGCTGCGCGCCTCGGTGGGTCTGGGCATCAGCTGGATCTCGCCGCTGGGCCCGCTGCGCCTCGCCTACGCCTTCCCCGTCAAATCCCAGAAGGAAGTGCTGGATCCGGCCACCGGCTTCGTTGTGATCCCGAAGGATAGAATCCAGCGCTTGCAATTCCAGATCGGAACGTCTTTCTAAATGAAGCATTTGATTCGCGCCGCCGCTGGCGCGTTGTTGATCCCCGCTTTTGCGCTGGTTGCCGCGCCTGCCCAGGCGCAGGAGACCTTTCGCATCGGCTTCGTGAACCCGGACCGCGTGCTGCGCGAGGCCCAGCCGTCGAAGAATGCGCAAGCCAAGCTCGAGGCCGAGTTCCTCAAGCGCGAAAAGGATCTCGCAGCATTGGGCGAGGCACTGAAGAGCGCTTCCGAACGGTTCGAGCGCGAGGCGCCCACGCTGTCCGAAAGCCAGCGCACGTCGCGCCAGCGCGCGCTCGTCGATCAAGACCGCGACTTCCAGCGCCGCCGCCGCGAATTCCAGGAAGACCTCAACGCACGCAAGAACGAAGAGCTGCAGCAGGTCTACGAGCGCGCCAACCGCGTGGTCAAGCAGGTGGCCGAGGCCGAGAAGTACGACGCGATCCTGCAGGAAGCGATCTACATCAATCCGAAGCACGACATCACGGACAAGGTGATCAAGGCGCTGAACGCCACGACCGCTTCTTCCGCGCCAGCGGGCGGCAAGTAACGCCGCAGACGGCGTGTCGTTGCAGCTCGGAGCCATCGTCAGCGCCCTTGGGGGTGAGCTTCACGGCGACCCGGCGCTCTCGATCGAGCGGCTTGCGCCGCTTCAGAACGCTCAGCCGGACGCGCTCAGTTTCCTGAGCCATCCCAAGTACCAGCAGGAACTCGCGGTCTCCAAGGCCGCCTGCGTCATCGTGGCGCCCGCCATGCGCGAGGCCGCTGCGGCGCGCGGCGCGTACATCGTCGCGGCCGATCCCTACCTGTATTTCGCACGGCTCACCCAGTTGTGGAAGGCCCGTCATGCGCGGCCCGAAGCCGAGCGCATCCACCCGTCGGCGGTGGTCCATCCTGAAGCCGTGGTCGACGCCACGGCGCGCATCGGCGCGCTGTGCGTGGTGGAGCGGGGTGCGCGCATCGGCGCGGGCACGGTGCTCAAGTCGCGCGTCACGGTCAGCGAGGATTGCGTGATCGGCGAACGCTGCCTGCTGCATCCGGGCGTGGTGATCGGTGCCGACGGCTTCGGCCTCGCGCCGCACGAAGGTGCATGGGTCAAGATCGAGCAACTGGGCGCGGTGCGCATCGGCAACGACGTCGAGATCGGCGCCAACACCTGCATCGACCGCGGTGCGCTCGACGACACTGTCATCGAGGACGGCGTCAAGCTCGACAACCTGATCCAGATCGGTCACAACGTGCACGTGGGCAGGCACACGGCCATGGCCGGTTGCGTCGGCGTGGCGGGCAGCGCGACCATTGGCGCGCATTGCACCTTTGGCGGCGGCGCAATTGTGCTGGGCCATCTCACGGTGACGGACGGGGTGCATGTGTCGGCCGCGACCGTGGTCACGCGCTCGATCCGCAAGCCCGGCCAGTACACCGGCATGTTCCCCATCGACGACAATGCCAGCTGGGAAAAGAATGCTGCAACGCTGAAGCAGTTGCACGGCCTGCGCGAACGACTCAAGGCGCTGGAGAAGGCTCCCGAGAAAAAGTGAAGAGATGCAGGAACAGACAATCATGACGACGACGCTCGATATCCATCAAATCCTCAAGCTGCTGCCCCACCGCTACCCGTTCCTGCTGGTGGATCGCGTGCTGGACATGGAAAAGGGCAAGCGCATCACGGCGCTCAAGAACGTGACGATGAACGAGCCGTTCTTCAACGGCCATTTCCCCCATCGCCCCGTCATGCCTGGCGTGCTGATGCTCGAGGCCATGGCGCAGGCGGCCGCGCTGCTGTCGTTCCGTTCGCTCGACATCGTGCCCGACGACAACACGGTCTACTACTTCGCGGCCATCGACGGCGCGCGCTTCAAGCGTCCGGTGGAACCCGGCGACCAGCTCACGCTCGAGGTCGAGATCGAACGCATGAAGGCCGGCATTTCGAAGTTCAAGGGCCGTGCGCTGGTCGGCAGCGAACTGGCTTGCGAGGCTTCGCTGATGTGCGCGATGCGCCAGATCAACTGAGCCTGCGCAGCAACGAAAAGGCATGACGCAGGTTCATCCCACAGCGCTCGTCGACCCGAAGGCAGAACTCGACGCCTCCGTTTCCGTCGGGCCCTACACCGTCATCGGTCCGCACGTGCGCGTGGGTGCGGGCACGACCATCGGCGCGCATTGCGTGATCGAAGGCCGCACCAACATCGGCCGCGACAACCGGATCTTTCAGTTCTCGTCGCTCGGAGCGATACCGCAGGACAAGAAATACGCCGGCGAGCCGACCGAACTGGTGATCGGTAACCGCAACGTGATCCGCGAGTTCTGCACCTTCAACCTCGGCGTGCCGGGGGCGGGAGGCGTCACGCGCGTGGGCAGCGACAACTGGATCATGGCCTACACGCACATCGCGCACGATTGCCAGGTCGACGACCACACCACGCTCGCCAACAACACCACACTCGCCGGGCATGTGCACCTGGCCGACTGGGTCACGATCGGCGGGCTCACGGGCATCCACCAGTTCGTCTCGGTCGGCGCGCACGCGATGGTTGGTTTCGCCAGTGCGGTGTCGCAGGACGTGCCGCCCTTCATGCTGGTCGACGGCAATCCGCTCGCGGTGCGCGGCTTCAATGTGGTGGGCCTGCGGCGGCGCGACTTCTCCGCGGCGCGCATTGCAGCCGTCAAGCAGATGCACCGCCTGCTGTACCGCCAGGGCAAGACGCTCGAAGAGGCGCGCGCCGGCATTGCCGCGCTGGCTGCCGAGTCGCCCGAGGCGGGCGAGGACGTGGCGCTGATGGAGCGCTTCCTGGCCAGCTCGACGCGCGGCATCGCGCGTTGAGGCCGGCGGCACCCATGGTCAAGGACGCGCAGCGGCGGTTCGCGCTGGTCGCAGGCGAAGCCTCCGGCGACCTGCTGGCCGGCCTGTTGCTCGACGGCCTGCAGGCGCGCTGGCCTTCGCTCGAGACGGTGGGCATCGGGGGTCCGCGCATGCTCGCGCATGGCCTCCAGAGCTGGTGGCCGCAAGAAAAGCTCGCGGTCCGCGGCTACATCGAGGTGCTGCGCCACTATGCCGAGATCGCCGGCATCCGGCGCCAGCTCAAGGCGCGGCTGCTGCGCGAATGGCCCGAGCTCTTCATCGGTGTCGATGCGCCGGATTTCAATCTCGACCTCGAGGCCGGCCTGCGCAGCCGCGGCATGAAGACCGTGCATTTCGTCTGTCCCTCGATCTGGGCCTGGCGGGCCGACCGCATCGAGAAGATCCGTGCCGCGGCCGACCATGTGCTGTGCATCTTCCCGTTCGAGCCGGCGCTGCTGGAAGCGCAGGGTGTCGAGGGCAGCTATGTCGGGCATCCGCTCGCCAACGTGATTCCCATGGTGCCCGACCGCGGCGCGGCTCGCGCGGCGCTCGGCCTGCCGCCTGATGCGCAGGTCGTGGCCCTGTTACCAGGCAGCCGCCGCTCGGAGGTGCGCTACCTTGCCACACGCTTCTTCGCTGCCGCCGCGCTGATGCTGAAGGCCAGGCCCGGGCTGCGCTTCGTCGCGCCGATCCTGCCGGGGCTGCGCGTCGAGGTCGAGGCGCTGCTGCAGGCCAGCGGTGCGGCGGGGCGGGTGACGCTGCTCGACGGCCAGTCGCATGCCGCGCTGGCTGCCTGCGACGCGACCCTGATCGCGAGCGGCACCGCCACGCTCGAGGCGGCGCTGTTCAAGCGGCCGATGGTCATCGCGTACAACATGAATTCGCTGTCCTGGCGGCTGATGCAGCGCAAGCAGCTCCAGCCCTGGGTCGGCCTGCCCAACATCCTGTCGGGGGAGTTCGTGGTGCCCGAACTGCTGCAGGAGGCCGCGACGCCCGAAGCGCTGGCGCAGGCCACGCTCGAATGGCTCGATGCGCCCGAGAAGACCGAGGCGCTGCAACAAAGATTTTCAGCGCTGCACGTGCAACTGCAGCGCGATACGCCGACACTTTGCGCCGATGCGATCCAGAAAGTTCTTGAAGGCTGAGCAGGCGCCGCTCGTATGGGACGCGCCGGGCCTGGTGGCCGGCGTCGACGAGGCGGGCCGCGGTCCTCTGGCGGGGCCGGTGGTGGCCGCGGCCGTCATCCTCGACGACCTTCGGCCGATCCGGGGCCTGGCCGACTCCAAGACGCTCACGGCGCTGCAGCGCGAGCGCCTGCACGACCAGATCCTCGCGAAGGCGCTGTGCTGCTCGGTAGCGCAGGCCAGCGTCGAGGAGATAGACACCCACAACATCCTGCAGGCCACGATGCTCGCGATGCGCCGCGCGGTCGAGGGGCTGCGGCTCAAGCCCGCCAAGGTGCTGGTCGACGGCAACCGCCTGCCGACGCTCGATGTGCTTGCCGAGGCCATCATCAAGGGTGATGCGCGCGTCAAGGCGATCTCGGCCGCGTCGATCCTCGCCAAGGTGCACCGCGACCGGCTGTGCGAACAACTGGACCTGGAATTTCCGCATTACGGTTTCGCGGGCCACAAGGGCTACGGCACGCCCGAGCACCTCGAGGCGCTGCTGCGCCACGGCGCCTGCGTGCATCACCGCCGCACGTTCAGTCCGGTGGCTGCGGCGCTGGCGCGCACCGCGACCACGGCGGGTTCGACCATGGCGTTCGAGATTGCGGTGGGACCGGCTGCAGTGCCGATCGGCGCCGCCGAGACCGCGCACCCCGAACTGCGCACTGCGCCGTGATCTGCCCATGACCGAACCCGCTGGCCCGACCCACATCAGCTCGCGAGACAACCCGCTGCTCAAGGACCTGCGCAAGCTGGCGCAGGACCCGGGCGCCTACCGCAAGCTCGGGCGCGTGTGGCTCGAAGGCGACCACCTGTGCCGGGCAGCGCTGGCGCGCGGGGTGCAGCCAGCCCTGGCGGTGTTTTCCGAATCGTTCTGGGCGGCAGCGCCGGCCGAATGGCGCAGCAGTGCCATCAAGACGGTGGTCGTCGGCGACGACCTGCTGCGCGGCGTGAGCGGGCTCGAATCGCCCGCGCCGATGGGCTTCGTGCTGGATCTGCCGGTGCGCCCCGAATTGGTGCCCGGTGCGCCGAGCGTGGTGCTCGACCGGCTCCAGGATGCCGGCAATGCCGGCTCGATCCTGCGCAGCGCGGCCGCCTTCGGGTTCACCCAGGTGATCGCGCTCAGGGGCACCGCAGCCTTGTGGGCGCCGAAGGTGCTGCGCGCCGGCATGGGCGCGCATTTCGGCCTGCGATTGATCGAAGGGGTAGAGCCTGAAGCGCTCGAGGCCTTGACGATTCCGATGGTGGCCACCAGCTCGCACCGCGGCGAATGGCTTCACCAGGCCCGGCTGCCGCATCCGTGTGCGTGGCTCATGGGGCACGAAGGGCAGGGCGTCTCGCTCGCGCTCGAGGCCCGCGCGGCCCGGCACATTCGCATCGCCCAGCCGGGCGGCGAGGAATCGCTGAACGTGGCCGCCGCCGCCGCCATCTGCCTGCACGCCAGCAGTGCCCTTCAGGCGGGCTAGAAGCGCAGTCCGGGCTACAATCGGGGGCTTACTCGCAAATCAGCGTCGCCCGGCCGCCTTCAACGCCATCTTCCCCTTAAGCAGCAGTCCGCAGGCAACGCGCCTGGGGCTTCCGGGCGACCGTAACCATCCGGAGAACCCAGTGCTTTTGTCTCTCAAGGGAAGTTTCCCGCCCGCCATCCTGGCGCTCGCAGACGGCACGGTCTTTCAAGGCAATTCGATCGGAGCCACGGGCTCTACGACCGGTGAAGTGGTGTTCAACACCGCGATGACCGGTTACCAGGAAATCCTCACCGACCCGAGCTACTGCCAGCAGATCGTGACGCTCACGTATCCGCACATCGGCAACTACGGCGTCAACGAGGAAGACATCGAAGCCGACAAGATCCATGCCGCGGGCCTGATCATCAAGGACCTGCCCCTCGTCGCCTCCAACTTCCGCAAGACGGCCACGCTGAACGAGTACCTGGTGGCCGGCAAGACGGTCGCCATTGCCAACATCGACACCCGCAAGCTGACGCGCCACCTGCGCACCCACGGCGCCCAGAACGGCTGCATCCTGGGCCTGGCTGAAGGCGAGGCGGTCACGCAGGCGCTGATCGACAAGGCCATCGCGGCCGCCAAGGCCGCGCCGAGCATGGCCGGCCTCGACCTGGCCAAGGTGGTGTCGGTCCAGCAGACCTACGAATGGACCGAAACCGAGTGGAAGCTCGCGAACGCGAACGGCAAGCCGGGCTATGGGGTGCAGATCACGCCGCGTTTCCACGTGGTGGCCTTCGACTACGGCGTCAAGAAGAACATCCTGCGCATGATCGCCCAGCGCGGCGCACGCATCACGGTGGTGCCGGCGCAGACGCCCGCGGCCGACGTGCTCAAGCTCAAGCCCGACGGCATCTTCCTGGCCAACGGCCCCGGCGACCCGGAGCCCTGCGACTACGCCATCGAGGCCACCCGCGAGCTGATCGAGACCGGCATCCCCACCTTCGGCATCTGCCTGGGCCACCAGATCATGGCGCTGGCCTCGGGCGCGAAGACCTTCAAGATGAAGTTCGGCCACCACGGCGCGAACCATCCGGTGAAGGACCTCGACAACGGGCGCGTGAGCATCACGAGCCAGAACCACGGTTTCGCGGTCGACGAGAAGTCGCTGCCGGCCAACCTGCGCGCCACCCACATCAGCCTGTTCGACAATACGCTGCAGGGCCTTGCGCGCACCGACAAGCCGGCGTTCTGCTTCCAGGGCCACCCCGAGGCCTCGCCCGGCCCGCACGACATCGGCTACCTGTTCGACCGCTTCACCGCGCTCATGGAGGAGCAGGCACGTGGCTGATGCGTCCGCGGTGCTCGACGTCTCGGTGCTCGCGGCATTGCGCGAAGCCGAGAACAAGATCTATGTGCTGCGTGGCCTGAAGGTCATGCTCGCGCAGGATCTGGCCGAGCTCTACGGCGTCGAGACCCGGGTGCTGTTGCAGGCGATGCGCCGCAACCTCGACCGCTTTCCCGCGGATTTTGCTTTTTCCCTTGAGAATCAAGACCTTGCGAGTTTGAGATCACAAATCGTGATCTCAAACAAGGCCGACAGGCCGGGTTCGGGTGGTGCGCGCTACCGCAGCGTCGCCTTCACCGAGCAGGGCGTGGCGATGCTCTCGAGCGTGCTGCGCAGCCAACGCGCCGTGGCGGTCAACATCGAGATCATGCGCACCTTCGTCAAGCTGCGCAGCATGCTGTCGGAGCATGCCGACCTGAAGCGCAGGCTGACAGCGCTGGAACAGAAATACGACCAGAACTTTCGCGATGTCTTCACCGCGATCCACCAACTGATGGATGAGCCGAAGCCCGGCGCCTACGGCGGCCGCGGCATCGGATTCACCAAGGACAATTAAAGATGCCCAAGCGCTCAGACCTCCAATCCATTCTCATCATCGGCGCCGGCCCGATCATCATCGGCCAGGCGTGCGAGTTCGACTATTCCGGCGTCCAGGCCTGCAAGGCGCTGCGCGAGGAGGGCTACAAGGTCATCCTGATCAACAGCAACCCCGCGACGATCATGACCGACCCGGCCACGGCCGACGTCACCTACATCGAGCCGATCACCTGGCAGACGGTCGAGAAGATCATCGCCAAGGAGCGTCCCGACGCGATCCTGCCGACCATGGGCGGCCAGACCGCGCTCAACTGTGCGCTCGACCTCTGGCGCCACGGCGTGCTCGACAAGTACACCGGGGCGGCCACCAACAAGCCCGTCGAACTGATCGGCGCGACCCCCGAGGCCATCGACAAGGCCGAGGACCGCCTGAAGTTCAAGGACGCGATGACCAAGATCGGTCTCGGTTCGGCGCGCTCGGGCATTGCGCACACGATGGAAGAGGCCTGGGCGGTGCAGAAGACGCTCGGCTTCCCGACCGTGATTCGTCCCAGCTTCACGCTCGGCGGCACCGGCGGCGGCATCGCCTACAACCCCGACGAGTTCGAGACCATCTGCAAGCGCGGCATCGAAGCCTCGCCCACCAACGAGCTGCTGATCGAGGAGTCGTTGCTCGGCTGGAAGGAGTACGAGATGGAGGTCGTGCGGGACAAGGCCGACAACTGCATCATCGTCTGTTCGATCGAGAACCTCGACCCGATGGGCGTGCACACCGGCGACTCGATCACGGTGGCACCCGCGCAAACGCTGTCCGACAAGGAATACCAGATCCTGCGCAACGCCTCGCTGGCAGTGCTGCGCGAGATCGGCGTCGACACTGGCGGCTCCAACGTGCAGTTCTCCATCAACCCGAAGGACGGCCGCATGGTCGTCATCGAGATGAACCCCCGCGTGTCGCGCTCCTCGGCGCTGGCCTCCAAGGCCACAGGTTTCCCGATTGCCAAGGTCGCGGCCAAGCTGGCTGTGGGCTACACGCTCGACGAGCTGCGCAACGAGATCACCGGCGGCGCCACGCCGGCGTCGTTCGAACCGTCGATCGACTACGTGGTCACCAAGATCCCGCGCTTCGCCTTCGAGAAGTTCCCGCAGGCCGATTCGCGGCTCACCACGCAGATGAAGTCGGTCGGCGAGGTGATGGCCATGGGCCGCACCTTCCAGGAGTCGTTCCAGAAGGCGCTGCGCGGCCTCGAAGTGGGCGTCGACGGCCTGAACGAGAAGACGCAGGACCGCGAAGTGCTCGAGAAGGAACTCGGCGAGCCGGGCCCCGAGCGCATCTGGTACGTGGGCGACGCCTTCGCCATGGGCCTGTCGGTCGACGAAGTGTTCGCGCTGACCAAGATCGATCCGTGGTTCCTGGTGCAGATCGAGGAGATCGTGAAGATCGAACTCGAGCTCGAGACCAAGTCGCTCGACGACATCGACCGCGACACGCTGCTCGCGCTCAAGAAGAAGGGCTTCTCCGACCGCCGCCTCGCCAGGCAGCTCAAGACCACCGACACGGCCGTGCGCGAGAAGCGCCGCGCCCTGGGCGTGCGCCCGGTCTACAAGCGCGTGGACACCTGCGCGGCCGAGTTCGCAACCAACACGGCCTACATGTACTCGACCTACGAGGACGAGTGCGAGGCCGAGCCGACCGACCGGAAGAAGATCATGGTGCTCGGCGGCGGCCCGAACCGCATCGGCCAGGGCATCGAGTTCGACTACTGCTGCGTGCATGCCGCGCTCGCGATGCGCGAGGACGGCTACGAGACCATCATGGTCAACTGCAATCCCGAGACCGTGTCGACCGACTACGACACGAGCGACCGCCTGTACTTCGAGCCGCTCACCCTCGAAGATGTGCTCGAGATCGTCGACAAGGAGAAGCCGCTCGGCGTGATCGTGCAGTACGGCGGCCAGACGCCGCTCAAGCTCGCGCTCGACCTCGAAGCGAATGGCGTGCCGATCATCGGCACCTCGCCCGACATGATCGACGCGGCCGAGGACCGCGAGCGCTTCCAGAAGCTGCTGCACGAGCTCAAGCTGCTGCAGCCGCCGAACGCCACCGCCCGCACCGAGGCCGAAGCCCTCGAGAAGGCGGCCGAACTGGGCTACCCGCTGGTGGTGCGTCCGAGCTACGTGCTTGGCGGCCGCGCAATGGAGATCGTGCACGAACAGCGCGACCTCGAGCGCTACATGCGCGAGGCGGTCAAGGTCAGCAACGATTCGCCCGTGTTGCTCGACCGCTTCCTCAACGATGCCGTCGAATGCGACGTCGACTGCCTGCGCGATGCCGAGGGCCAGACCCTCATCGGCGGCGTGATGGAGCACATCGAGCAGGCCGGCGTGCATTCGGGCGACTCGGCCTGTTCGCTGCCGCCCTACAGCCTGAGCGCCGAGACCATCGCCGAACTGAAACGCCAGAGCGCTGCCATGGCGGCCGCGCTCAACGTGGTCGGGCTGATGAACGTGCAGTTCGCGATCCAGCAGAAGGACGGCAAGGACGTCATCTACGTGCTCGAAGTGAACCCGCGCGCGTCGCGCACGGTGCCCTACGTGAGCAAGGCCACGGGCATCCAGCTTGCCAAGGTCGCGGCGCGCTGCATGGCCGGGCAATCGCTCAAGTCGCAGGGGGTCACGAAGGAAGTGACGCCGCCGTACTTCAGCGTCAAGGAAGCCGTGTTCCCGTTCGTCAAATTCCCGGGCGTGGACACGATCCTCGGACCCGAGATGAAGTCGACCGGCGAGGTGATGGGCGTGGGCAAGACCTTCGGCGAAGCCTTCGTGAAATCGCAGATCGGCGCCGGCACGCACCTGCCGAAGTCGGGCAAGGTCTTCATCTCGGTGAAGAACAACGACAAGGCGCGCGCGGTCGAAGTGGCACGCGGCCTTGCCAAGCTCGGCTTCGAGCTGATCGCCACCAAGGGCACGGCCGCGGCGATCGCCGCCGCGGGCATCGCCTGCGACACGGTGAACAAGGTGACCGAAGGCCGTCCGCACATCGTGGACATGATCAAGAACAACGAGATCGCGCTGGTCATCAACACGGTCGAGGAGCGCCGCAATGCGATAACCGACTCGCGCCAGATCCGCACCTCGGCACTGCTCGCGCGCGTGACCACGTTCACCACGATCTTCGGCGCCGAAGCGGCCGTCGAGGGAATGGGCTTCATGGACGAACTCGGCGTGATTTCGGTGCAGGAGATGCACGCGCAGCTCGCCGCGGCCGCCTGAGCCTGGCCATGCAGACGCAGCTCGTCGAACTCGACCTCGCGCTCTGGGATGCGGCCACGCCCAACGAGGCGTGGATCGCGGAACTGGAGGCGGGCAAGGTCCTGTACTTTCCGCGGCTGGGCTTCGAGCTGCTGCCCGAAGAGCGGGCGTTGCTGACGCCGGGGCTGCTCGCGCCCGGCGTGCGCAACATCAGCCTCGATGCCGAGGGCCAGCTCAAGGGCGCCGTCGGCGACGCGCCGGTACAGCGCGCCACCGCGACGATGGTGGGGCGGTTCCGCGCACAGGCCACGCAACTCATCCATGGGCTGCTGCCGCACTACACACCGGCGCTGCGCCTCGCGCCCACGAGCTACCGGCCCGCGCAGGTCGAGACGCGCGTGCAATCGTGGCGCGCCGACGACCGGCGGCTGCATGTAGACGCGTTTCCCTCGCGGCCCAACTACGGCGAGCGCATCCTGCGCGTGTTCACCAACGTCAATCCCGAAGGCGCGCCGCGCGTGTGGCGCGTCGGCGAGCCGTTCGAGGATGTCGCGAAGCGCTTCCTGCCGCGCGCCAAGCCCTACGCGCGCTGGCAAGCCAGGCTGCTGCAGGCGCTGCATGTGACCAAGTCCTTTCGCAGCGAATACGACCATTTGATGCTGCAGCTGCACGACGGCATGAAGTCGGACATGGCCTACCAGGCGGATTCGCCGCAGGAAACCGCGAAGTTTCCGCCCGGTTCGGTCTGGGTCTGCTTTTCGGACCAGACCTCGCACGCGGTCATGGCGGGGCAGTACATGCTCGAGCAGACCCTTCATCTGCCCGCGTCAAAGCAATACAATCCCGATTCGAGCCCGCTCGCCATCCTGAGCCGGCTGACCGGACGTCCGCTCGTTTGAGAGACGTCCCCATCGACCGCCGAACGGCAGCGTTCGGCGGTTTCGCTTTATGGAGAACTAGATATGGCGACCATCCCCATCACCAAGCGCGGCGCGGAGAAGCTGCGTGAAGAGCTGCGCAGGCTCAAGTCGCAGGACCGTCCCGCGATCATCGGCGCCATCGCCGAGGCGCGGGCCCAGGGCGACATCAGCGAGAACGCCGAGTACGAAGCCGCCAAGGACCGCCAGGGCTTTATCGAGGGCCGCATCATCGAGATCGAAGGCAAGCTCTCGGCCGCGCAGGTCATCGATCCGTCCGAACTCGATGCCGGCGGCAAGGTCGTGTTCGGCTCGACCGTCGACCTCGAGGAAGAGGACAGCGGCGACGCCGTCCAGTACCAGATCGTCGGCGAGGACGAGGCCGACCTGAAGCAGGGCCTGATCAATGTGTCGAGCCCGATCGCCCGCGCGCTGATCGGCAAGGAAGAGGGCGACACGGCCGAGGTGCAGACGCCCGGCGGCCTCAAGCGCTACGAGATCGTGGCGGTGCGCTACCTCTGATCGCACGCATGAAGGCGCGTCTTGCCCTGCTGCTGGCCGCTTTCTGGTGGGGCAGCCTCACGACCATCGGCTTTCTCGTGGTGCCGATGCTCTTTGCGAAGCTCGGCAACCCGGCCGTGGCCGGCAACTTCGCAGGCCAGCTGTTCGAGGCCCAGAGCTGGATCGCGATCGGCTGCGGGCTGTTGCTGCTGGTTCATTTCAGGACCCAGATGGACGACCGCATCGATGCGGCCTCGATGGGCGCGATCTTCCTGATCCTTGCGGCGCTCCTGCTTGCGCTGCTGCAGCAGTACGCCGTGGCGCCGCGGATCCTGGCGCGCGACAACCTGAAGCTGTGGCATGCCGTGGGAAGCGGCATGTACCTCGTGCAGTGGCTGTGCGCGGGAGCGCTGCTGTGGCGCATGAGCGCCCGTCCGGCCGCGGCCTGAGCCGCCGCCGACCCGTCAGTCACTCTTTCCAGAACTTCGCGACCCAGGTCGCGGGCCGGATGTAGCGGAAGGCCCGGTTGCGCCGGCCGGCAAGCGCATCGGGAGGATTGCATTCGCCGTGGAACACCATGATCCGTGCGCCTTCGGGCACGAAGGGCGCTTCCCAGTAATTGGTCGGCCAGGTCGGGATGCCGTGGTACTTGAAGCTCGGGCACCAGGCCGCGGGCCAGTAGGCCAACTTGCCCCGCTTGTGCATCATGGCCGAAAGATAGGTCTGCTCGTTGCGGTACTCGGCCTGAACCTGGTCCATGTTGTCGCGAAAATGCGCCAGCACGTCGGCATGGGCACCGAGCTCGAAGCGGTAGACCGACGAATTGCCGGTGATGCGCTGGCGCCGCCAGGGCCGAGCGTAGTCGTGGATGATGAGGAATTCGCCCGGCTGCTCGAAGAAGGCGTCGAGGCTGCCCACGACGACCACGTCGAGGTCGAGGAAGAGGGCGGTGCCGCGCAGCCCGTGCAGATCGCGCTCGAAGGTCGTGAGCTTCTTCCAGGCGCCGTCGCGCTGGCCGGGCGCCAGGTGCAGGTTGAGCGGCGGGATCGGCAGGCAGGCGACCTCGGGCCGGACGCCGGCGCCATCGTCGGTCAGGCACACGAACTTGAAATCGCCGCTGAGGTGGCGGCGCACCATCGCGTAGAGCCGGTTGACGTACTCGGGGCCGTACTTCGTGCCCCACTTCATGCAGAGGATATGGCGCTCGGCGCCTTTCGCCGGCGCCAAGCTCAGTCTGCCTGGTTGCGCTTCTTGGCCGACAACGGGCGCTTCGCCTTGGCACGCTTGATGGTGCCGCCGGGGGTGAGACGCTGGTTGCCGAGCACCCGCAGGGTCTTGATCTCGGGACGCTGGCCGGCGCGCTTGCTGTACTTGACGATCTTCACATCACGCGGGCCGGGCATGCGGTCTTCGTCGACCACGCGCTCTTTCTCGGGCTTCGGGCGCCACAGCACCAGCAGCTTGCCGATGTGCTGGATCGGCGCGGCGTTGAGCTCTTCGGCCAGCTCTTGCAGCATCGCATCGCGCGCGAGGCGGTCGTCGGAGAACACGCGGATCTTGATCAGGCCGTGCGCCTTGAGCGCCGCGTCGGCCTCTTTCTTCACGGCAGGGGTCAGCCCGTCTCCACCGACCATGACGATCGGATCCAGGTGGTGAGCTTCGGCGCGGTGCACCTTGCGCTCGGCAGGGGTAAGTTGAATGGCGGGCATCCCCGTATTATCGGACGTTCTCGAATGCATTCATGAGCCGCCGGGCCGCCCCAAGGCGAATACCGCAGCGAATGCGAAGGCTATCCAATGAGCACCAAGCCCAAAAGCAAAAAAGTCAACAAGGCGTGGCTGCACGACCATATCAACGACCCCTACGTGAAGCTCGCCACGCGGGAGGGCTACCGAGCGCGCGCCGCCTACAAGCTCAAGGAGATCGACGAGGCGTTCGGCCTCGTGAAGCCGGGGCACTTGGTGGTCGACCTCGGCTCCACGCCCGGCGCCTGGAGCCAGTACCTGCGCCGCCGCATGTCGCCCGGGGGCGCCGCCGCGGGCGAGCTCAACGGCACCATCATCTCGTTGGACATGCTGCCGATGGATCCGATCGAGGGTGTGACCTTCCTGCAGGGCGACTTCCGCGAGGCCGACCTGCTGGCGCAGGTGCAGACGGTGCTGGCGGGCCGCAAGGCCGATCTGGTGGTCTCGGACATGGCGCCCAACCTCTCGGGCATCCACTCGGCGGACGCGGCGCGCGTGGCGCACCTGATCGAGCTGGCCATCGACTTCGCCCAGCACCACCTGAGGCCCGAGGGAGCCCTGGTCGCCAAGCTGTTCCACGGCAGCGGCTACGACGAACTCGTGAAGCTGTTCAAGGCCAATTTCCGGACTGTGAAGCCGTTCAAGCCGAAGGCCTCGCGCGACAAATCTGCCGAAACCTTTCTGGTCGGCATGGGTCTCAAGGGGCAGGAAACGCTTTGATACCTTGAGGCTGCGGGCCCGATTTCGGTGCAATACGGGCAATTCCTACCGGTCAACCCTTGCGGGGCTATGGCTGCTTTAGGGAAATGCCGCTTTTTCGCAGCTTGAAAAGCCTAAAATGGAGCGCAATTGCGTATCCGTAGCGCGTCCTTTCACAATCTTGTCACGCGCTTTTGACTGGAGCTTCGTTTGAACAATCAGTGGTTTTCCAAAGTTGCCGTCTGGCTCGTCATTGCCATGGTGTTGTTCACTGTGTTCAAGCAGTTCGACACCCGTGGCGGCGTCGGCTCGGGAATGGTGAGCTATTCGGAGTTCCTGGACCAGGTCCGGAACAATCAGATCAAGAGCGCCGTTATCCCTGAGGGCGCGAGCGGCGGCGAAATCGTCGCCGTCACCAACGACGACCGCAAGATCCGCACCGTCGCTACGGTCCTCGACCGCGGCCTGGTCGGCGACCTGATCGACCACAACGTCAAGTTCGACGTCAAGCCGCGCGAAGAAGGGTCGCTGCTCATGACGCTGCTCGTGAGCTGGGGCCCGATGCTGCTCTTGATCGGCGTCTGGATCTACTTCATGCGGCAGATGCAGGGCGGCGGCAAGGGCGGGGCATTCAGCTTCGGCAAGAGCAAGGCCCGCATGATGGACGAGAACAACAACACGGTCACCTTCGCCGATGTCGCAGGCTGCGACGAGGCCAAGGAAGAGGTCCGTGAGGTCGTCGACTTCCTGAAGGACCCGCAGCGCTTCCAGAAGCTCGGCGGTCGCATTCCGCGTGGCTTGCTGCTGGTCGGCCCCCCGGGCACCGGCAAGACCCTGCTGGCCAAGTCGATCGCTGGCGAAGCCAAGGTGCCGTTCTTCTCGATCTCGGGTTCCGACTTCGTCGAGATGTTCGTCGGCGTCGGCGCGGCCCGCGTGCGCGACATGTTCGAGAACGCCAAGAAGAACGCACCCTGCATCATCTTCATCGACGAAATCGATGCAGTGGGCCGCCAGCGCGGCGCCGGCCTCGGTGGCGGCAACGACGAGCGCGAGCAGACGCTGAACCAGATGCTGGTCGAGATGGACGGTTTCGAGACCAACCTCGGCGTGATCGTGGTCGCGGCCACCAACCGCCCCGACATCCTGGACGCCGCACTGCTGCGCCCCGGCCGCTTCGACCGCCAGGTGTACGTTACGCTGCCCGACATCCGCGGCCGCGAGCAGATCCTCGGCGTGCACATGCGCAAGGTGCCGCTGGGTCAGGACGTGAACCCGAGCGTGATCGCGCGCGGCACGCCGGGCATGTCGGGCGCCGACCTGGCCAACCTCTGCAACGAAGCGGCGCTCATGGCTGCGCGCCGCAATGCGCGCGTCGTCGAGATGCAGGACTTCGAGAAGGCCAAGGACAAGATCTTCATGGGCCCCGAGCGCAAGAGCATGGTCATGCCCGAGGAAGAGCGCCGCAATACGGCCTACCACGAGTCGGGCCACGCGCTCATCGGCAAGCTGCTGCCCAAGTGCGATCCGGTGCACAAGGTCACCATCATTCCGCGCGGCCGGGCGCTCGGCGTGACCATGAGCCTGCCGGCGCAAGACCGCTACAGCTACGACCGCGAATACATGCTGAACCAGATCAGCATGCTGTTCGGCGGCCGCATCGCCGAAGAAGTGTTCATGCACCAGATGACCACGGGCGCCAGCAACGACTTCGAGCGCGCGACCTCCATCGCCCGCGACATGGTCACGCGCTACGGCATGTCCGACGCGTTGGGCCCGATGGTCTACGCCGAGAACGAAGGCGAAGTGTTCCTCGGCCGCTCGGTGACCAAGACCACCAACATGAGCGAGCAGACCATGGAAAAGGTCGACGGCGAAGTGCGTCGCATCATCGACGAGCAGTACGCCCTGGCGCGCGGCCTCATCGAAGAGAACAGCGACAAGATGCACGCCATGGCCAAGGCGCTGCTCGAGTGGGAAACCATCGACACCGAGCAGCTCGACGACATCATGGCCGGCCGCGCACCGCGCCCGCCCAAGGACTGGACGCCACGCGTTCCGCCCTCGGGCAGCGACGGCAGCGGCGGAACGCCAGCGGTCAACCCGGATCCCGCGCCGAGCGCCGCCTGAGGTGCCTCCGGAATCCGACAGCAACGGGGCCGTGGGCCCCGTTTTCGATGATCCGGATGAAGAAGGCGCCGCATGACAACCCCGATGGCGCCGACGGCCTGGCAGACCAGCCGCTTCTCGATCGATCTCGCGCAGCCGCGCGTGATGGGCATCGTCAACGTCACGCCTGATTCCTTTTCCGACGGTGGCGCCCACGCCTCCACCGAAGCCGCGCTGCGGCATTGCGAGCAGCTGCTGAAGGAAGGGGCCGACATCCTCGACATCGGCGGCGAATCCACCCGTCCCGGCAGCCCGGCCGTGCCGCTCGAGGCCGAACTGGCGCGGGTGCTGCCAGTCGTGCGCGAGGCCGTGCGGCTCCAGGTGCCGCTTTCCGTCGACACCTACAAGCCCGAGGTCATGCGCGCCGTGCTCGACCTGGGCGCCGACATCGTCAACGACGTGTGGGCGCTGCGGCAGCCCGGTGCGCGCGAAGCGGTCGCTGCGCATCCTTCGTGCGGCATCTGCCTGATGCACATGCACCGCGATCCGCAGACGATGCAGGCCGCGCCCATGCAGGGCGACGTCGTTCCCGAGGTGCTGTCGTTCTGGCGGGCGCAGCTGGCGTTGCTGCGGGTGCTCGGTATCGCGCCTGCGCGCATCACGCTCGACCCGGGCATCGGCTTCGGCAAGACCGTGGCCCAGAACTTCTCGTTGCTGGCGCGGCAGCGCGAACTCCAGGCAGCGGGGCATCCGCTGCTGCTAGGCTGGTCGCGCAAGTCGTCGATCGGCTCCGTCAGCGGCATTCCTGTCGCGGCCGAGCGCCTTGTGCCGAGCGTGGCGGCGGCCGTGCTCGCGGTCGACCGCGGTGCCGCCGTCGTGCGCGTGCACGACGTGCGCGATACCGTGACGGCGCTCGCCGTGTGGCGCGCCATGAAGGCCGAAACACCGGCCCCGCTAGTTAGGTAGTCTTCGATCAACAAATTCCACAACAAGAAGCGTTCCATGACCCGCAAATATTTCGGCACCGACGGCATCCGCGGCACGGTCGGCCAATCGCCCATCACGCCCGATTTCGTGCTGCGCCTCGCACATGCCGTGGGCCGCGTGCTCAAGAAGACCGAGGCGCGCCCCACGGTGCTGATCGGCAAGGACACGCGCATCTCGGGCTACATGCTCGAATCCGCGCTCGAATCGGGCTTCAACTCGGCGGGCGTCGACGTGGTGCTGCTCGGGCCGCTTCCCACGCCCGGCGTCGCCTACCTCACGCGTACGCAGCGCGCGAGCCTCGGCGTGGTGATCAGCGCGAGCCACAACGCGTTTCCCGACAACGGCATCAAGTTCTTCAGCGCGCAGGGCACCAAGCTCGACGACGCGTGGGAACTGGCCGTGGAAGCGGCGCTCGAGGAAGCACCGACATGGGTCACTTCCGCCGATCTCGGCAAGGCGCGCCGCCTCGACGATGCGGCCGGGCGCTACATCGAGTTCTGCAAGAGCACCTTCGCGAGCGACCTCACGCTGCGCGGCATGAAGCTCGTGGTCGATGCCGCGCATGGCGCGGCCTACCAGGTGGCGCCGAACGTGTTCCACGAACTCGGCGCCGAGGTCGCGAGCATCGGCTGCGCGCCCGATGGCCTCAACATCAACGAAGGTGTGGGTGCGACGCATCCCGCCGCGCTCGTGGCGGCGGTGACGGCGCAGCAGGCCGACTACGGCATCGCGCTCGACGGCGACGCCGACCGGCTGCAACTCGTCGATGCAAGCGGGCGCCTGTTCAACGGCGACGAACTGCTCTACCTCATGGTTGCCGAGCGCATTGCACGCGGCGACAAGCCGGTGGGCGTGGTGGGCACCCTCATGACCAACAAGGCCGTTGAAGTCGCGCTGCGCGGGCAGGGCGTCGAGTTCGTGCGTGCCAAGGTGGGCGACCGCTATGTGCTCGAGGAACTCGAGCAGCGCGGCTGGCTGCTCGGTGGCGAGGGCTCGGGCCATCTGCTGGCGCTCGACCGCCACACCACGGGCGACGGCATCGTGAGCGCGCTGCAGGTATTGCAGGCCTGCGTGCGCAGCGGCAAAACGGTGGCCCAGTTGCTTGAGGGCGTCACGCTGTTCCCGCAGACGCTGATCAACGTCCGCTTGGCGCCGGGGCAGGACTGGACGAACAACGCGGCCTTGCGCAGCGAGACCGTGCGCATCGAAGCCGAGCTCGGCGACAGCGGCCGTGTGCTGATCCGCGCGAGCGGCACTGAACCGCTGGTGCGTGTGATGGTCGAGGCGCGCGATGCGAAGCAGGCCGAATCGTGCGCGAAACAGCTCGCCGCCACGCTGGAGCCGGCGGCTTGAGTGCGCCAGCGACGCCACAGGTGCTGGCGGTGCACGCCAGCGACGTGCACGGCTTCTCGAAATTCGCCGAACCGTCGGTGCGGCTGCTCGCCGGCCTCGGCGTGGGGGGCGACACCCACGCGGGCCGCACCGTGCAGCATCGCTCGCGCGTCGCGCGCGACGCCAGTGCGCCCAACCTTCGCCAGGTGCATTTGCTGCATGCCGAACTCTTCGACGAGTTGGTCGACGCGGGCTTCGCGGTGTTCCCCGGCGACCTGGGCGAGAACATCACGACACGTGGCATCGATCTGCTGGCACTGCCCACGGGCACGCGCTTGCGCCTCGGCGCCGAAGCGATCGTCGAACTCACCGGCCTGCGCAATCCCTGCAGCCAGATCGACCGCTTTCAGAAAGGTCTGATGGCGGCCACGCTGGCGCGCGACGCAGACGGCACGCTGGTGCGCAAGGCCGGCGTGATGTCCATCGTCGTCTCGGGCGGAGAGGTACGAGCCGCAGACGCCATCCGCATCGAACTGCCGGCGGGCGAACCGCGGCGGCTGGAGCCCGTGTGATCGAGATTCTTCTGGCGGACTACCGCACGAGCGCGCACGCCAGCGCGCTGGTCGACTTGCTGGATGCCTATGCACGCGATGCGGCAGGTGGCGGCACGCCGCTGACAGAAGAGGTGAAGCAGGGCTTGCCGGCCGCCCTGGCTGCGCGCCCACAGGCTTTCAGCGTGCTGGCCTTCGACGGCGCCACGCCGGTCGGGCTCGTCAACTGCATCGAAGGTTTCTCGACCTTCGCGTGCCGGCCGCTGGTCAATGTGCATGACGTGGTCGTGCTGGCGAGCCACCGCGGCCGGCGCGTCGCGCAGCAGATGTTCGCGAGGGTCGAGGATGAGGCGCGCAAGCGCGGCGCCTGCAAGCTCACGCTCGAAGTGCTGTCGGGCAATGCGCCGGCTCTGCGCGCGTACGCGCGCGAGGAGTTCGCCGGCTATCAGCTCGACCCGGCGTTCGGCCAAGCGGTCTTCCTGCAGAAGAAACTCTGAACAAAGAAAAGGGCCGGGGCGAATGGATCGCCGTCGGCCCTCGGCCACCCGCTCCCGGAAGGAGCGGGTGGCATGCAGAAGCAGAAGATCAGAAGCGCGTGACGGGCGCCTCGGCTTCGGTCT
Source organism: Variovorax sp. Soil_C_39 (assembly GCF_057656815.1). Lineage (NCBI taxonomy): Bacteria > Pseudomonadati > Pseudomonadota > Betaproteobacteria > Burkholderiales > Comamonadaceae > Variovorax > Variovorax sp. Soil_C_39. The sequence continues at coordinate 743,705 of NZ_JBDGJQ010000002.1, read as the reverse complement.
TGGCTGCCGAGTACTTGCCCAGTTCCCACTTCGCGATCGCATTGCGGTGCACTTCGTCGGGACCGTCGGCAAAGCGCAGCGTGCGTGCGCCGGCATAGGCGTAGGCGAGCGGGAAGTCGTCGCACATGCCGCCGCCGCCGTGCACCTGCATGGCCCAGTCGATCACCTGGCAGGCCATGCTCGGCGCCACCACCTTGATCATCGCGATCTCGTTCTTCGCGACCTTGTTGCCGGCCACGTCCATGAGCCAGGCGGCCTTCAGCGTCAGCAGGCGAGCCATGTCGATCTTGCAGCGTGCTTCGGCGATGCGCTCCTGCGTCACGGTCTGCGAGGCGACGGTCTTGCCGAAGGCCACGCGTGAGGAGGCGCGCTTGCACATCAGCTCGAGCGCGCGTTCGGCCAGGCCGATCAGGCGCATGCAGTGGTGGATGCGTCCGGGGCCGAGGCGTCCCTGTGCGATCTCGAAGCCGCGGCCTTCGCCCAGCAGGATGTTGTCGACGGGCACTCGCACGTTCTCGAAGTACATCTCGACGTGGCCGTGCGGTGCGTCGTCATAGCCCATCACGTTGAGCGGACGCACGATGCGGATGCCCTTCGTGTCGGCCGGCACGATGACCATGCTCTGCTGCGAATGCCGCGGCGCGTCGGGATCGCTCTTGCCCATGGTGATGAAGACCGCGCAGCGCGGATCGGCCGCGCCCGAGATCCACCACTTGTGGCCGTTGATCACGTACTCGTTGCCCTGTCGCTCGATGCGCGTCGAGATGTTGGTGGCGTCGCTGGAAGCGACTTCGGGCTCGGTCATCGCGAAGGCCGAGCGGATCTGGCCCTCGAGCAGCGGCTTGAGCCAACGCGCCTTGATGGCGTCGGAGCCGTAGCGGGCGATCGTCTCCATGTTGCCGGTGTCGGGCGCCGAGCAGTTGAAGACTTCCGATGCCCATTGCACGCGGCCCATCAGCTCGGCCAGCGGCGCGTATTCCTGGTTCGTGAGCCCCGCGCCTTCGTAGCCCGAGGCTGCGGCGCTGTCGACCGGCAGGAAGAGGTTCCACAGGCCCTGGGCCTTGGCCTTGTCCTTGAGCTTCTCAACGGTGTTGAGTGCCGTCCAGCGCTTGCCGGCCGCCGTGTTCGCGGCCAGCTCGGCCGCGTACTCGGCTTCGGCCGGAAAGATGTAGTCGTCCATGAACGCGCTGACGCGTTTCTGCAGTTCTTTGGTTTTGGCCGAGTATTCGAAGTCCATCTCTGTCTCCTTGGGTGATGGGTGATGTGGGACAGCTAGGCCTTTTGGGCAAACTGCCAGGCCATTTCGGCCATGGGACGAGCGCCGCGGGCCGATGCCACGGCTTGCTCGCTCGATGCGGTGCCGGCCTCGACCCGTTTGGCAATGCCTTGCAGGATCGCAGCCATGCGGAACAGGTTGTAGGCCAGGTAGAAGTTCCAGTCGGGCGCCAGCGCTTCGGGCGTGCCGATGCGCGTGCGCTCGCAGTAGCGGCGGATGTATTCGCTCTCGGTGGGAATGCCGAGCGCGGCCACGTCCACGCCGCCGATGCCGCGGCCGGTGGTGGGCGGCATGTGCCACGACATGCAGTGGTAGCTGAAGTCGGCCAGCGGATGGCCCAGCGTCGAGAGCTCCCAGTCGAGCACCGCGATGATCCGCGGCTCGGTGGGGTGGAACATCACGTTGTCGAGGCGGTAGTCGCCATGGACGATCGAGATCTTGCTTTCGTCGCGCGCGCTCGCCGGCATGTGCGCAGGCAGCCAGTCGATGAGCCGCTCCATGGCCTCGATGGGCCGCGAGAGTTCGCCGGCACCGTCTGCCGAAGCCTTGTACTGCTTGCTCCAGCGGCCGATCTGGCGTTCGAAGTAGTTGCCGGGCTTGCCGTAGTCGGCGAGTCCGCGCTCGGCGAACTTCACCGTGTGCAGCGCCGCGATCACGCGGTTCATCTCGTCGTAGATCGCCGCGCGTCCGGCGTTGTCCATGCCGGGAAGCGACTGGTCCCAGAGCACGCGGCCCTGCATGAATTCCATCACGTAGAAGGCGCGGCCGATGATGGCTTCGTCTTCGCACAGGCAGTGCATGCGCGGCACGGGCACGTCGGTGCCGGCCAGGCCGCTCATGACCTTGAATTCGCGCTCCACCGCATGCGCCGAAGGCAGCAGCTTGGCGACGGGACCGGGCTTGGCGCGCATGACGTAGCTGCGCTTCGGCGTGACGAGCTTGTAGGTCGGGTTGGATTGCCCACCCTTGAACATCTCGACCGTGAGCGGCCCCTCGAAGCCCTCGAGGTGCACTGCGAGCCAGGCCGCAAGGACCTCGACGTCGAAGGCATGCTGCGCCGAGACCGCGCGGGTGCCGATGAAACTGGAGAAATCCTGGCTCATGTCAATGATCTGCTTCCGAGATGCGCATCAAGGCTGCGCGGTCCAGCACCACGAGGCCGCCTGGCTCGATCCGGATCGTGCCCTCGCGCTCCATGGTCTTGAGTTCCTGGTTGACGCGCTGGCGCGAGGCGCCGAGCAGCTGCGCGAGCTCTTCCTGTGCCAGGTGCAGGCCAATGCGCGTCTGGCTGCCGTCGTCGAGGTTCGGCACGCCGTAGCTGCGCACCAGATGGATCAGCTGCTTCGCGAGCCGCGCGCGCAAGGGCAGGGTGTTGAGGTCTTCCACCAGCCCGAACAGCGTGCGGATGCGGCGCGCCTGCAGCCGCATCAGCGCCTCGTACAGCTCGACGTGGGTCGCGAGGATCTTCTGGAAATCGGCGCGCGCCACGCACAGCACCGTGCTGTCGCCATGCGCATAGGCGTCGTGCGTGCGCCGGTCCCCATCGAACATCGCCACGTCGCCGAACCAGATGCCCGGCTCGACGTAGGTCAGCGTCACCTGCTTGCCCGAGACCGCCGTCGAGCTGACGCGCACGGCACCCTTGGCACAGGCGATCCAGTGATCGGGCGGGTCGCCGCGGGCAGCGATCAGGTCGCCGTCCTTGAAGCGTTTGACGAAAGCGCATCGAAGAATGTCGTGCCGTAGCGATGGTGAGAGAGAAGAAAACCAGCGACCACTGTTGATCGCTTCACGTTCTTCGATGGTAAGAATGGGGTCGTCCATTGGTCTGTCCTGTCGGCGACTGAAAGGCTGGAAGGTGTCACGGGAGCGACGGCGCGCTTATCCGTACTGCGGAGGCTTCTTCTCGAGGAAGGCGGCAATGCCGATGCCGGCATTCGGATGATGGAGGTTGCGCACGAAGTGGTCGCGCTCCTGCGAGAGCTGCGACGCGAAGCTGGCGCCCCGCGCCTCGCTGAGCAGTTCCTTGATGCTCGCCAGCGCATTCGGTGCGTGCGCGTTGAGCCGCGCCGCCAGCGCCAGCGCGCCGGCAAGCGCCTGGCCGTTCTCGCTCAGTTCGTTGACGAGGCCGAGCGCATGCAGCCGCGGCGCGGCGATGCGTTCGCCGCACATCAGCCATTCGCTGGCAAGCTGGCGCGGCAGGGCTTGCGCCAGCTCCCAGCTCAGGCCCGCCACGGGAGACAGCGCCAGGTTGCTGTACGACGATGCGAAGACCGCATCGCGCGCGGCCACGATGAAATCGCAGGCCAGCGCCAGCGAGAAGCCTGCACCTGCCGCCGCACCTTCGACGGCCGCAATGATCGGCTTGGGAAAGGCGCGGATCGAGTCGATCCAGTTGTGCAGGCCCTCGACGCTTTCGGCCTGCACCAAGGGATCGCGCTGGCGGTTGTCGGCCAGGCGCTGCAGCGAGCCGCCGGCGCAAAACCAAGCGCCCTGGCCCACGAGCACCACGCTGCGGACCTCGTCGCTGCTCTCCGCGCCGTTGAGCGCCTCGACGCCGGCGGCGTAGATCTCGGGGGCCAGTGCATTGCGCTGGGTCGGGTTGGCGATGGTCAGCACCATGGTGCGTCCCTCGCTGGTGCTTTTCAGTTCGGCGGGCATGGCGGCGGTGCTTTCGTGGAGGATGGTCGGTTCGGCGGCTGACTACTCTTACTCTTCTTCGTGCAGCAGGCTCAGGCCGAGTGCACCACGGCGGCGCAGCCACGGGCTCGGGCGGTAGCGCGGGTCGCCATAGACGGTCTGCAGGTTGAACAACACTTCGAGCATGTTGGTCGGCCCGTGCAGGTTGCCCATGGCGAGCGGTCCGCGCGGGTAGCCGAGGCCGAGCTGGACCGCGGTTTCGAGATCGGCCGGCGAACACACGCGCTGCTGGCACATGTCGGCGGCGATGTTCACGATGGTGCCGACCACCCGTTGGGTGACGAAGCCGCCGCTGTCGCGGATCACGCTGACGGCCTTGCCGTCGCGCGCGAAGAGCGCATGCGCTGCATCGCGCATGTCGCGCCGCGTGGCCGGGTTGGTGGCCAGCACGCGGCGTCGCGTGGCGGCGTCGTCGACCAGCATGTCGATGCCGACGGTGCGCGTGGCGTCCAGGCGCTCGACGGCGGCGATCGTGGTCACGTCGAAGCCGAGCGGCGCCACGAGGATCAGCGAGCCCGGTGCCGCCGTGGCGCCGCTGTCGATCTGCGCGCCCAGCGTGTTGATCAGGCGCAGCAGTTCGGCACGGCGTGCGGCACGCGGCGAGACCCAGACCGAAGGCAAGGTGCCCACGCTCGGCGGCAGTGGTTCGGCGTCCTGCTGCTGGGCCCCGTCGGCGTAGCGATAGAAGCCCTCGCCGGTCTTGCGCCCGAGCACGCCGGCCGCGAGGCGCTGCGCGGTGATCACGCTGGGCCGGAAGCGCGGCTCCTCGTAGTACTGGTGGTAGATCGACTCCATCACCGGGTGCGACACGTCGAGCGCGGTCAAGTCCATCAGCTCAAAGGGGCCGAGGCGGAAGCCCGCCTGGTCCTTGAGGATGCGGTCGACCGTGGCGAAGTCGGCCACGCCTTCGCCGACGATGCGCAGCGCCTCGGTGCCGTAGCCGCGGCCGGCGTGGTTGACGATGAAGCCGGGCGTGTCCTGTGCCTGCACGGCGCTGTGGCCCATCTGTGCGGCGTAGCCCGCCAGCCGCTTGCAGGTGTCGGGTGATGTGCGGAAGCCGGCCACGACCTCGACCACCTTCATCAGCGGCACGGGGTTGAAGAAATGGAAGCCCGCCATCCGCTCGGGATGCGCGAGCCCGGCGGCGATCGCCGTGACCGAGAGCGACGAGGTATTGGTGGCGAGCGTGGCCGCAGGCGTGACGATCGCCTCGAGTTCGCGGAACAGCTTGCGCTTGACTTCGAGGTCTTCGACCACCGCTTCGATCACGAGGTCGCAGCCGGCCAGGGCGGCGATCGAATCGACCGCCTTGACGCGCGCAAGCTGCGCGTCGCGCGTCGGCACGTCGATCCTGCCTTTCTCGTGCAGCTTGTTCCATTGGGCCGCAAGGGCTTCGCGCCCGCGCTCCGCGGCGCCCGCGAAACTGTCGAGCAGCAGTACCTCGCTGCCGGCCTGGGCGGCGATCTGGGCGATGCCCCGCCCCATTGCGCCGGCGCCGACGACGCCGATCCGGGTGTAGTTGACTGTCATTGGAGAAGGATTTTCACTGGTTGAGAAATTCGGGCCGGCGGGCGGCTGCCCCGACCGCGGTGTTTCGAGCAGACTGCGATTTTGCCGCCATGGCCGGAACGGGCGCTGCGGGTTTCTCGCAGCAGGCGCGTCAGGCCGCCCGGCCGCTGCGGTCGATGGCCACGCTCGCGCCGATGGCGACCAGCAGCAGCGCAAGGCCGACCCAGTTCATCCATGCCGATGCGTCGTTGGCCAGCAGCCATCCGCCGAGCGCGGCACCGACGGCCTGGCCCGTGTAGATGCCCGAGCTGTTCAGCGCCACCGAGCCGGGCGCGAGCGCTGGCGCCAGGCTCACCAGCCGAGCCTGCTGCGCCGAATTGGTGGCGAAGCATCCGAGCCCCCAGGGCACGATCACCGCGGCCAGCCAGGGCAGGGTGGGCGCCCAGGGCCAGAGGAACAGACTCAGCGCGATCAGCGAACTCGTCAACAGCACCATGCGGCCTGCACCGACGCGGTCGATGAAGCGGCTCACGACCATGTTGCCCAGCACGCCGAAAACGCCGAACAGGCCCCACACCAGGCTCAACGTGGTGGGGTCTGCGCCGAAGTCCTGCTTAAGGACCGGGCCGAAGTAGCTGGACAGGACGAACTGGCCGGCACCCTGCAGCGCCGTGACCGCGACGATGCCCATCAGCACCGGGCTGCGCAGCACGCGCGACCATGCGGCCTTGGACAGTGCTGCGGGATGGATCCCCTGCGGCAGCGTCAGCCAGACCCAGGCTGCGCTCGCGACGCTCAGCACCGCGATGGCCACGAAAGCCATGCGCCATCCAAAGTGCCCCCCGATCAGCGCACCGATCGGGAGGCCCAGCACCGAGGCCAGCGACCAACCGAGAAAGACGAAGGTCACCGCACGCCCGCGCTGTTCCGGTGCCACCAGCAAGCCGGCACAGGCGGCGGCTTGCGGCGTGAAGACCGCTGGCGCGATCACCGTGAGCATGCGCACCGGCAGCAGGGCGCCGAAGCTGGGCATCGCGGCCGCAATGGCGTGCCATGCCGCGTACCAGAGGAGCGAAAGCGCGAGCAGCTGGCGGCGGTCCCAGCCCGCGACCGCGGCCGCCAGCAGCGGCGCGCCGATGCACATCACGATGGCCGCGACCGTGATGAGCTGCCCTGCCGTCGCGACGGAGACCGCGAGCGATGCGCTGATCTCGTTGAGCGTGCCGGGCACCACCATCACGCCCGTGCCAATCACGAAGTTGCCGGCCAGCAGCGCCCAGAGCGCACCCCGGGACGCCGACCGGCTCACGGAGCCGTCTCCGGACTCACCGGCGGACCTGCAGGGCGCCGGGATTCACGATGTTGGTGGGGTTGCCCTTGATGAAGCTCACGACGTTGTCGAAGGCCTGCCCGAAATAGCTCTCGTAGCTTTCCTGCTCGACATAGCCGATGTGCGGTGTGCAGATGCAGTTTTCGAGGCGCAGCAGTGCGTGGCCCTGCAACGGCGGTTCGCTCTCGAACACGTCGATCGCCGCGAGGCCCGGCCGGCCGCGGTTCAAGGCGGCGAGCAGCGCATCGGCCTCGACCAGTTCGGCCCGCGAGGTGTTGACGAAGAGCGCTGTCGGCTTCATGCGCGAGAGGTCCTCGAGCGTGACGAGGCCCACGGTCTCTTCGTTGAGCCGCAGGTGCACCGACAGCACGTCGGCCGCGGCAAAGAACTCCTGGCGGTTCTGCGCCACCTGGAAGCCGTCGGAACGCGCCTTGGCGCAGCTCGCCTCGCGGCCCCAGATCACGACCTGCATGCCGAACGCCTGGCCGTAGCGCGCCACCAGTTGGCCGATGCGACCATAGCCCCAGATGCAGAGCGTCTTGCCCTTGAGCACCGAGCCGAGCCCGAAGTTGGGCGGCATCGACGCCGACTTGAGACCCGACTGCTGCCACGCGCCGTGCTTGAGGTTGCTGATGTACTGCGGCAGCCGGCGCATGGCCGCCATGATCAGCGCCCAGGTGAGTTCGGCGGGCGCCTGCGGCGAGCCGCTGCCCTCGGCCACAGCCACGCCGCGCTCGGTGCAGGCCGCGACGTCGATGTGGCCGCCGACGCGGCCGGTCTGGGAAATGAGTTTGAGCCGGGGCAGCTTCTCGATCAGCTGCCGCGAGATGTGGGTGCGCTCCCGGATCAGCACGATCACGTCGGCGTCTTTCAGGCGCACCGAGAGCTGGCCGATGCCTTTCACGGTGTTGGTGTAGACCTTGGCGGCGTAGGCGTCGAGCTTGGCGGCGCAGCGCAGCTTGCGCACGGCGTCCTGGTAATCGTCGAGGATCACAATATTCATGGCGTGCAATTGTGCCTCGCAGCACTGGCACGGCGCGCGCCTGAACGTTTGGATACCCGGCCCCGGGGAAAGTCACCGGGGCGTGCACGGGCTCAGTGCAGGTGCGCGGACCGCGGTGCGGCACTCACGGCTTCCATGGCCTCGAGCGCGGCGAGCCGGTCGAGCTCGGCGCAGACATCGGCCATACGCCCCGAAATCACCATCCGGTTGGTGCTGCGTTTTTCGCCCTGGTGATCGACCACGCGGATCACGCGCAGCGGCCGTGCAGGCGCGGCAGCGGCCTTGGGTGCCGCCTGGGCATGGGGCCGGGCCGCGCAGGCAGGGCGAACGACGAGGCCGCCATGCAAGCCTGCGGACGCAGCACGGCCATCGCGGTGGCGGGCACTGCGCGCGGGCAGCAACCGGCTGGCCAGCGACTGCAGCGGCATCCAAAGGTCAACGATAGCGAGAAGGGCGATTCCCATGTGAACTCCAAGAAGGTTTGAGGTTGAACACAGGCAGGATTGCTTTCGCCGGACGCAACAGGGTGATGGCGCCAGTTGCGCCATACGCCCGCCACCTGTTGCGGCTGGATGGATGGTTTCGGTTGTCAGCAGCCGGTTTGGCGGCTACATCAGCATGGTGTTGCGGATCAGGCCCACGGCAAGGCCCTCGATCTCGAACGGCTCGCCGGGCTGGACCACGATGGTCGGATAGTCGGGGTTTTCAGCGTGCAGCTCGATCACCTGCTTGTTGCGCTTGAGGCGCTTGACAGTGACTTCGTCGCCGAGGCGGGCCACCACGATCTGGCCGTTGCGGGCTTCCTTGGTGGCTTGCACCGCGAGCAGGTCGCCGTCCATGATGCCGGCGTCGCGCATCGACATGCCGCGCACCTTGAGCAGGTAGTCGGGCTGCTGCTGGAACAGGGTGTTTTCGACGTAGTAGGTCTGGTCGACGTGCTCCTGCGCGAGGATCGGCGAGCCCGCGGCCACGCGGCCGATGAGCGGCAGCGCGAGCTGCGCCATGCCGGGCAGCGAGAGCGAGAACTGCCCGCCTTCGCGGTGCCGGGTCTCGTTGAGCGAGCGCAGCGCGTCGCCCTTGAGCCGGATGCCGCGCGAGGTGCCGCTGACGAGTTCGATCACGCCCTTGCGGGCCAGCGCCTGCAGATGCTCCTCGGCCGCGTTCGCGGATTTGAAGCCGAGTTCGTTGGCGATCTCGGCGCGCGTGGGTGGCGCGCCAGTGCGTGCGATGGCGCTCTGGATCAAGTCCAGGATCTGTTGCTGGCGGGCGGTAAGCTTCACGGCAAACTGCATAGTGGTTCCTTGCGGCACTGGCTAGATATCCAGTAACTGTATTTTTAACCAGTTTTTAAAAGTTGGCAAGCATGGTGAATTCATCAGGTCCTGGTGTGCGGCGTATCGTGGTGTTGGGCACGGGCGGCACCATCGCAGGCCGCGCCGCCGATGACGGCGACAACATCGGTTACACCGCGGGCGAGGTCGTGGTGGCCGATCTGCTTGGCGGCATCGGTGCCCCCGCGGGCTTTGCGCTCGTGGCCGAGCAGGTTGCCCAGCTCGACAGCAAGGACATGGGCTTTGACGTCTGGCTGCAACTCGCCGAGCGCTGCGCTGTGTGGCTCGCCGAGCCTGACGTGGCGGGCGTGGTGGTCACCCATGGCACCGACACCATCGAGGAGACGGCCTTCTTCCTCCACTCGGTGCTCGCGCCGGCCAAGCCGATCGTGTTGACCTGCGCCATGCGCCCGGCAAGCTCCCTCTCGCCCGATGGCCCGCAGAACCTGCGCGATGCCGTCGCGGTCGCCGGCGCGACGGGCGCGAAAGGGACGACTGTGGTCTGTGCCGGCACGGTGCATGGTGCGCTCGACGTCCAGAAGGTGCACACGTACCGTCCTGATGCGTTTGCATCGGGCGACGCCGGCCCGGTCGCCTACGTGGAAGAGGGTGTGGTTCGGCGCCTGCGGGACTGGCCCGGCGCCGTGCCGGGCGGCGCTGGCGTAGGGCTGCGCGCGGTCGCGGGAGCGGTCGCGGCGGCAGGGTGGCCGCGGGTCGAGATCGTCATGAGCCATGCCGGCGCCAGCGGCGCGCTGATCGACCTGCTGTGCCAGGAGCGCGCCGGCGGCGTCGCCGAGCCGGTCCGCGGACTGGTCGTGGCGGCCACCGGCAATGGCACACTGCACCAGACGCTCGAGGCTGCTGCCGTGCGCGCGGAACAGGCTGGTATCCCGGTGTTGCGCGCCACGCGTTGCGCGAGCGGCCGCATTCTGCCGCGGCCCGACGACCGGCTGCGCGATGCGGGCGCGCTGACGCCGGTCAAGGCGCGCGTTGCGTTGATGCTCGAACTGCTGGGAAGGGGAAAAGAAGACGCCGCCTGAACCGCAGCGCCGGCGCGGCGCTCAGCTGCTCAGGGCCGCCAATGCGCGCTGCGTGATCTCGTCGACCGTACCGACGCCCTTGATGGCGCGGTACTTGGGCGCATTGGCCGGGTCGGCCTTGGCCCATGCGGAGTAGTAGTCGACCAGCGGACGGGTCTGCTCGCTGTAGACCTCGAGGCGCTTGCGAACGGTTTCTTCCTCGTCGTCCTTGCGCTGGATCAGGTCTTCGCCCGTGACGTCGTCCTTGCCTTCGACCTTCGGCGGATTGAACTTGACGTGGTAGGTGCGGCCCGACGCAGGATGCGAGCGTCGGCCGCTCATGCGTTCGATGATGTCGCTGAACGGCACGTCGATCTCGAGCACGTAGTCGAGCTTGACGCCGGCCGCCTTCATGGCGTCCGCCTGGGGGATCGTGCGTGGGAAACCGTCGAACAGGAACCCGTCGGCGCAGTCGGGTTGCCCGATGCGTTCCTTCACGAGATTGATGATCAGGTCGTCGCTCACGAGGCCACCCGATTCCATGATCGACTTGGCTTGTTGTCCGAGCGGGGTGCCCGCCTTGACCGCCGCGCGCAGCATGTCGCCGGTGGAAATCTGGGGAATGCCGTACTTCTGGCAGATGAAAGTGGCTTGCGTGCCTTTGCCCGCCCCGGGCGCGCCCAGCAAAATTAGTCTCATGATGTCCTCGGACGGTTCTTAGATTTTGTGTCGCACCCCATGCGGCCCGAGGGCCGCCCAAGGCGGAATTGCTTCGAGGATAGCATGCGAGGACGGGCGAAATTCCCGCTGCCGCCCTCTGTGCGGGGGCTTCAGCGCACGCTCGCGAAGACCGCGCGGACGCGCGCGAGGTCTTCGGGTGTGTCGACGCCGGGGCCCGGCGCAGTCTGGCTCACATGCACCGCGATGCGGTGACCGTGCCAGAGCGCACGCAACTGTTCGAGCGCCTCGGTGGCCTCGATCGGCGCCGGCGGCAGCGACGGAAAACGCCGCACGAAACCGGCACGGTAGCCATAGATGCCGATGTGGCGCAGCGGCGCGGGCGAGGGCAGCACACCGGGTGCCGCGCCGCCGGCCGAGCCATCGCGCCACCAGGGGATTGGCGCCCGGCTGAAATAGAGCGCGTGGCCTTCGGCGTTGAGCACGGCCTTGACCACGTTTGGATTCACGAAGTCGGCCACCGACTCGATGGCGTGCACTGCGGTGCTCATCGCGGCGCCGGGGTGGGCCGACAGCGTGGCGGCCACGGCATCGATCAGCGCCGGATCGATCAGCGGTTCGTCGCCCTGGACATTGACCACGATGTCGTCGCCGTCGAGCCCAAGCTGTTCGCAAGCCTCGGCCAGGCGGTCGCTGCCGCTCGCATGGTCCTGCCGCGTGAGCACGGCCTCGACCCCATGTTCCCGGCAGGCATCGACGATGGACCCATGGTCCGCTGCGACCACCACGCGCGCCGCGCCCGACGCGGCGGCGCGCAGGGCCACGCGAACGACCATGGGCAGGCCGGCGATGTCGGCCAGCGGTTTGTCGGGCAGCCGCGTCGACGCCAGGCGCGCCGGCACCAGGACGGTGAAGCTCACCGCCCCAGCTCTTCGTCGGACAGGGTGCGCGCCTCGTTCTCGAGCAGCACGGGAATGCCGTCGCGCACCGGGTAGGCGAGGCGGGCGCTGCGCGAGCAGAGCTCCTGCTTCTCGGCGTTCCAGGTCAGCGGGCCCTTGGTGACGGGGCAGACGAGCAGTTCAAGCAGCTTGGTGTCCATCGAGCGATGATAGCTTTGCGTCGAGCGCAGCGAAGAACGCGGCCGACGGCGCGAAGTCGAGCGGCACCGCGAGCGCTTCCGGGGCCTTGCGCCACAGCTTGACCGCGTCCTTCTCGGTGCAGAGCAGCCGCTGCCCGGCGAGCGCGGGCGTTTCCCAATCGGCAAAATCGTGGTGGTCGGGCAGTGCGATGGTCCGGGACAGCGTGAGCCCGCGTGCGCGCAGCATCTCGAAGAAGGCTTCGGGCCGCGCAATGGCTGCAAGCGCGATCACGGGATGGCCTGCGAGCGCAGCCAGCGGAATGCGTGTGCCGTCGCGCGCCACCGTGTCGGGCGCGAGCGCACGGGTCGCGGTGTAGCCGCCCGCGAAGGCAGGCTTCGCGCCGCTGTGGAGCACCAGGTCGCAGGCGCGCGGCCAGCGCTCGCGCAGCGGTCCGGCAGGAAGCCGCCAGCCGTTGCCGACGCCGCGGTCGTCGAACACGCAGATCTCGATGTCGCGGGCGAGCGCGAGGTGCTGCAGCCCGTCGTCGCTCACGATGACCTGCGTGGCCGGGTAGCGGGCGAGCAGGGCCCGCGCGGCCTCGATGCGGCGCCGCGCCACGAATACCGGCGCCCCGGTGGCGCGATGGATCAGTGCCGGCTCGTCACCCACTTCTGCAGGTGCGCTCTCGGCGAGCACCTCGCGGCAATCGGTGGTGCGGCGGCCATGGCCGCGCGAGATCACGCCCACGCGCAGGCCACGCGCCTGAAGATGCCGCACGATGGCCATCACCACCGGCGTCTTGCCGGCACCGCCCGCGATCACGTTGCCCACCACGATGACCGGCACGCCGGCGCGCTCGGATCGGAGCCATCCCAGCCGGTAGAGCGAACCGCGCAGCGCGAAGAGCGCTGCATACAGCAGCGACAGCGGCCACAGCAGGCAGGCCGGCAGGCCGCGTCGCAGCCAGGCCCGCTGCAGCCGGGAGGCCGATGCGTTGCGCGCCTCGGGCTGCTGCACTTGGCGGCCCTCAGTGCGTCGTCGACTGCGCGGCGAAGGTGATCTGCACCAGGCCCGCGCGGCGTGCGGCTTCCATCACCGTGATCACCGACTGGTGCGGGCTGCTCGCGTCCGCGCTGATGATGACGACGCTGTCCTTGCCGCCGGTCGCGGCTGCGGCCAGGGCGGCGGCCACGGCATCCACGCCGCGATCCGCCAGCGCGGTCTTGTTGATCGAATACCGGCCGTCGGCCGACACCGCAACGATCACTTCCTTCGGATAGTCGCGCTGGGCATCGACATCGGCCGTCGGCAGCCGCAGCTGCATCTCGGTGAATTTGCTGTAGGTGGTCGACAGCATCAGGAAGATCAGCACCACCAGCAGCACGTCGATGAACGGGATCAGGTTGATCTCCGGCTCGTCGCGCGCGCCGTGGCGAAACTGCATGCGGCCGGGGCGGCTCATCTGCGCAGGGCGCTCAGATGGCGCGCGAAGCGTTCGCCCGACAGTTCGAGGTGCAGCAGGTATTCGTCGACCCGGGTGCGGAAGTAGCGCCAGAAGATCAGCGTCGGAATGGCCACGATCAGGCCGAACGCCGTGTTGTAGAGCGCGATCGAGATGCCGTGGGCGAGCTGTGCGGGATTGCCCGAACCCACCGCGCCGCTGCCGGGCGACTGCGAGCCGAAGATCTCGATCATGCCGATGACCGTGCCGAGCAGGCCGAGCAGCGGCGCCGCCGACGCAATGGTGGCCAGCGCCGGCAGGTAGCGTTCGAGCCGGTGCGCCACGGTGCGGCCCGACGCCTCCATGGCGGCGCGCAGGTCTTCCTCGGTGCACAGCGGGTTGGCATTGAGCGCCCGCAGGCCGGCGGCCAGCACCTGGCCGAGCATCGAATTCTGTTCGAGCCGGGTGACCACGTCGGGCCCCGGCACGGCGCCGTGCGAGACGGTGATGGCCTCGTCGAGCAGCTTGGGCGGCAGGACCTTCACGGTCTTGAGGTTCACGAAACGTTCGATCACCAGCGCGAGCGCAATGACGGAGCAGGCGAGCAATGGCCAGATCGGCCAGCCCGCGGCAACAATGATGGAAAACAAGAAAATCCTCCGGCCCGTAGACTGCAAATGCGCGGCGATTATCCCCCGAGCGCAGCCCGCTAAACGCGGCACGCTTCCTGTAAGCGAAGACGCACAGATTCTGTGGATAACTTTGTGACTAACCCATTGCGCAATGCGTCCGAACCCGCATGGGGCGGGCTTCTCATTAGATCGACTGAATTTTGAGCACTCCTTTTTTCAATGAAATCAAGGGCTTGCACGACAAACCGTGCTTTTGTTCCATGCCTGGTGCCGCCTGCCGGGGCCCGGCGGGCGACTGTGGAAGAGTGGCGACACGCCGCTCGTGCGCTTCGTGAGCTGGCGTGAGCCGGCTGCGGCGCCCGGGCCGCGCATCTGGGCCGTCGGTGCGCTCTGCCGTGCGGTGGCCGACGCGCTCGACGCGCGCTTCAATCCGGTCGCGGTTCGTGGCGAGATCTCGGGCTTCTCGCGCGCGTCGAGCGGCCACTGCTATTTCTCGTTGAAGGACGAATCGGGCCAACTGCGCTGCGCCATGTTCCGGCGTGCCGCAAGCCTGCTCGACTTCTCGCCGCGCGACGGCGATCAGGTCGAGGTGCGGGGCCGGCTCGCCGTCTACGAGCCGCGCGGCGACCTGCAACTTGTCGTCGAGAGCCTGCAGCGGGCGGGGCAGGGTGCGCTTTTCGAGCAGTTCCTGCAGCGCAAGGCCCGGCTCGAGGCCGAGGGGCTCTTCGACACGGCCCGCAAGCGGGCGCTGCCGCTGATGCCGCGTTCGGTCGGCCTCGTGACCTCGCTCGGCGCTGCGGCTTTGCACGACGTGGTCACGGCGCTGCGTCGCCGCGCGCCGCACATTCAGGTGGTCCTCGCGCCGGCGGCCGTGCAGGGTGCCGGCGCGCCGGCCGAACTGGTGCGCGCGCTGCAGTCGCTCTATGCGTTCACGCCCGCTGTCGACGTGATCCTGCTGGTGCGCGGCGGCGGATCGATCGAGGACCTCTGGGCTTTCAACGACGAGTCGCTGGCGCGTGCCATCGTCCAGAGCCCGGTGCCCCTGGTCTGCGGCGTGGGCCACGAAACCGACTTCACCATCGCCGATTTCTGCGCCGACCTGCGCGCGCCCACGCCCACGGCGGCCGCGGAACTCGTGAGCGCCCCGCAGGCCGTGTGGCTCGGCGCGCTCGACCTGCTCGACGAGCGCCTCGGCGATGCCCTCGGCACGCGGCTCGACGCACTCGGGCAACGGCTGGACCAGGCCGCGGCACGCCTGGGGCGGCCGTCGGGCATGGTGGCACGCCACCAGTTGCGGTTGGCTCACCATTCGCAGCGGCTGCGCTATGCGGCCATGTCCCGCATCGAGCGGCTCGGGCAAACGCCGCGCGCGATGGCGGCCGACTTTCCGCTGAAGCTCGTGCGCGTCATGGCCGAGCGCCGCGAACGGCTCGAAAGGGTTGCGGCGCGCCTTCGGCTGCTCGACCCGGCGCTCGTGCTGCAGCGCGGCTATGCCCTGCTCAGCGACGCCAGCGGCCGCACGGTCGTCAGCGCGAAGAATCTCCACGCCGGCGACGCGGTGTCGGCACGGCTCGCCGACGGTACGGTCGACCTGACCGTCGCACCCGACGAGACGGGAACGCGTCCGACGCCAGGCCGGTGATTACTTCCTAGAATCGTCGATTCCCACAACCAACCACGAGAAAAAAACCATGGAACATGTGCTCCCACCCCTGCCTTACGCCCTCGACGCGCTGGCACCCGAGTACTCGAAGGAAACGCTCGAGTACCACTACGGCAAGCACCACAACGCCTACGTGGTGAACCTCAACAACCTGCAGAAGGGCACCGAGTTCGAGTCGATGCCGCTCGAGGAGATCGTCAAGAAGTCGAGCGGCGGCATCTACAACAATGCCGCGCAGATCTGGAATCACACCTTCTTCTGGAACTGCATGAAGCCCCAGGGCGGCGGCACGCCCACGGGCGCGCTGGCCAAGGCGATCGACGCCAAGTGGGGCAGCTACGACGCGTTCAAGGAAGCCTTCGTCAAGTCGGCCGTGGGCAATTTCGGCTCTGGCTGGACCTGGCTGGTGAAGAAGGGCGACGGCTCGCTCGACATCGTGAACATGGGCGCCGCAGGCACGCCGCTGACCACGGGCGACACGCCGGTGCTCACGGTCGACGTCTGGGAGCACGCCTACTACATCGACTACCGCAACCTGCGCCCGAAGTTCGTCGAGACCTTCCTGGCGAAGCTGGTCAACTGGGACTTCGCAGCCAAGAACTTCGGCTGAGCAAACACGTACAGCTGAACGCAGAAAAAGCCCGGGCGGTCGCCTGGGCTTTTTTCTGCCTGCGTCCGGTTGATCGTTCCCGTCAGCGCCGGGCCGCAGCGAACAGCTCGCCGCCGAGCTTGGCGCCTTTCTTGATGTTCTTCTTGGCGAACCAGCCCTGGTTCATTTCGAGCACGTAGCGCACGGGCTCTTCGGAGCAATGCGATTGTTCGGTCATCGGCTGCATGTCGACCAGATTGACGATGCGGCCATCGTCGGCCACGAACGCCGCGGTCAACGGCAGCAGCGTGTTGCGCATCCAGAAGCACTGGGTGGCTGGCTGGTCGAAGACGAAGATCATCCCTTCGGACTGCGGCATCTCCTTGCGGAACATCAGGCCGATCTCGCGTTGGCGAGGGGTCTGCGCCACTTGCGCGTCAATCTTGTAGAGCCCCACCGAGAGCTGCGTGCGCTGGAGGTCGGTCTGGGGTTGTTGCTGGGCATGCGCGGCGCCGGCAAGGAACATGGCGGCAAGCAGGAGCAGGGCGGCGAAACGCTGAAACATCGAGAGCCTCTCTGGCGGGGACGGGGTTCGGGGCAGGGCAACAAAAATGCCAGCCGATGCGGGCGATGCCGGTGCGCTAGAAAGCTTACACCTTCTTCGAAGGCAAAAAAAAGCGCCCCGTCGGAGCGCTTCTTCTGCAGGGACGGGCCCTTACTTGGGCGTGCTGCCCTGGTTCGACTTGCGCTTCACGCTGCCGTCTTTATTGCGGCGGCGGTCGTCGCGCGTTGCAGCGCGCTTCTCGCCAGCCACTGCGGCCTTGTCGGCACCAAAGGTGCCGCCTTCGGGCGTCTTGGCGATGTCGCCGGCGGGAGCTGCCACTTGACCGGCGGGGCGGCTTTCCTTGGTGGCTTCGGCACGGGCTTGCGGCTTGCTGCCGGTGGCGTTCCCTTGCTCGGGCGTGGCGCCGGTGGGGTTCTGGGCGTAAGCGCCAGCGGCGAACAGGCCTGCAATCATGACTGCGAGAATTTTGCTCATTGATGATTCCTCTATTCGAGAATTGGTTGGAAACGCCCCCCGGCTGGCAGAAGGTCAGTCCCTAACGAGGCCGCGGTCTCATCGGTTGACAAATGTCAGCGTACGGGTTGCGTCTAAAATGTACCGTGATTTGTTCGCTAGCTGTACAGCGATTCCTTTCGCTGTCTGAATTCGCAGACGGTCGTCCGAACTACGTCACTCCCGGAGTCATTTCCCCTCATGTCCAGCTACCAGCACATCAAAGTCCCGGCCGAAGGCCAGAAGATCACGGTCAACGCCGACAACTCGCTCAATGTGCCTGACCAGCCGATCATTCCCTTCATCGAAGGCGACGGCACGGGCATGGACATCACCCCGGTGATGCTCAAGGTGGTGGACGCTGCCGTGGCCAAGGCCTACGGCGGCAAGAAGAAGATCCACTGGATGGAGGTCTTCGCCGGCGAGAAGTCGACCAAGGTCTACGGTCCCGACGTCTGGCTGCCCGAAGAAACGCTGCACGCCGTGCGCGACTACGTCGTCTCGATCAAGGGCCCGCTGACCACGCCCGTGGGCGGCGGCATCCGCTCGCTGAACGTTGCACTGCGCCAGGAACTCGACCTGTACGTCTGCCTGCGCCCGATCCAGTACTTCGAGGGCGTGCCCAGCCCGGTGCGCGAGCCGCACAAGACCAACATGGTCATCTTCCGCGAGAACTCGGAAGACATCTACGCCGGCATCGAGTTCGAAGCCGAGAGCGACAAGGCCAAGAAGCTCATCAAGTTCCTGCAGGACGAGATGGGCGTCAAGAAGATCCGTTTCCCCAATACCTCCGGCATCGGCGTCAAGCCGGTCTCGCGCGAAGGCACCGAGCGCCTGGTGCGCAAGGCCCTGCAATACGCCGTCGACAACGACAAGCCCAGCGTGACCCTGGTGCACAAGGGCAACATCATGAAGTTCACCGAAGGTGGCTTCCGTGACTGGGGCTACAACCTCGCGGCCAAGGAGTTCGGCGCCGAGCTGATCGACGGCGGCCCGTGGATGAAGTTCAAGAACCCCAAGACGGGCAAGGAAATCACCGTCAAGGACAGCATCGCCGACGCGTTCCTGCAGCAGATCCTGCTGCGCCCCGCCGAATACAGCGTGATCGCCACGCTGAACCTCAACGGCGACTACGTGTCCGACGCGCTCGCCGCACAGGTGGGCGGCATCGGCATCGCCCCGGGCGCGAACCTCAGCGACACCGTCGCGATGTTCGAGGCCACCCACGGCACGGCGCCCAAATACGCCGGCAAAGACTACGTGAACCCCGGTTCCGAGATCCTCTCGGCCGAGATGATGCTGCGCCACATGGGCTGGACGGAAGCCGCCGACCTGACCATCAGCTCGATGAAAAAGTCGATCGCCAGCAAGAAGGTCACCTACGACTTCGCGCGTCTGATGGACGGCGCCACGCAGGTGAGCTGCTCCGGTTTCGGCCAGGTGATGATCGATAACATGTAATCTCGCCCAGCAATTTCACGGTGCCTTCGGGCTCTCGAAAAAAGAACCCTCAAGATCGCCCGGTCTTGGGGGTTTTGTACTTGATTTGTCGAATACTCGCCACCACATCTTCCTGCGTCGGCACGGTGCTTGCACGCTCTATAGAATCTTTTTTATGGCAACGAGAATTCCCAAGACGCCGACCAAGCCGCCGGCGCAGAAACCGGCCGGAGACGACGGAGATTCGGTCGTCCTGGAGCGTCGGCCGCAAAAAACAGCGCCACCCCAGATGTACCAGGTGGTCATGCTGAACGACGACTTCACACCGATGGAGTTCGTGATCGTCGTGCTGCAGGAATACTTCAACAAGGATCGCGAGACCGCGACCCAGATCATGCTCAAGATCCATCTCGATGGCCGCGGTGTTTGTGGGGTCTATTCCCGCGACATGGCTGCCACGAAGGTCAATCAGGTGATGGAAGCGGCGCATCAGGCCGGGCATCCGCTCCAATGCGTGAGCGAACCCGTTGCATGAGCCTGTTGAATTGCGCAAGCTCCAACCCATCTGAGAACTTATTTACAGCAAGGCAAAAGGAAATCACATGATTGCCCAGGAACTGGAAGTCAGCTTGCACATGGCCTTTGTCGAGGCCAGGCAGCAGCGCCACGAGTTCATCACCGTGGAGCATCTGTTGCTCGCTTTGCTGGACAACCCGAGCGCCGCAGAGGTCCTGCGCGCCTGCTCGGCGAACGTCGACGACCTGCGCGCGTCGCTCACCAACTTCATCAAGGACAACACGCCCCAGGTGGCGGGTACCGACGATGTCGACACCCAACCCACGCTGGGTTTCCAGCGCGTGATCCAGCGTGCCATCATGCATGTGCAGTCCACCGGCAACGGCAAGAAGGAAGTCACCGGCGCGAACGTGCTGGTCGCGATCTTCGGCGAGAAAGACTCGCACGCGGTGTACTACCTCCACCAGCAGGGCGTGACGCGCCTCGACGTGGTGAACTTCATCGCCCACGGCATCAAGAAGAGCGATCCGCCGGAGGCCGTCAAGGGCAGCGGCGATGCACCTTCGAGCGAAGGCGAGGAGGGCGGCGGCGAGAAGAACGAGAAGGCTTCGCCGCTCGAACAGTTCACGCAGAACCTCAACCAGATGGCCAAGGACGGCAAGATCGATCCGCTGATCGGCCGCGAGTACGAGGTCGAGCGCGTGATCCAGATCCTGTGCCGCCGGCGCAAGAACAACCCGCTGCTCGTGGGCGAGGCCGGCGTGGGCAAGACCGCGATCGCCGAAGGCCTAGCGTGGCGCATCACCCAGGGTGACGTGCCCGAGATCCTCGCCGAGTCGAACGTATTCTCGCTCGACATGGGCGCACTGCTCGCGGGCACCAAGTACCGCGGTGACTTCGAGCAGCGCCTGAAGGGCGTGATCAAGTCGCTGAAGGACAAGCCCAACGCGATCCTGTTCATCGACGAGATCCACACGCTGATCGGCGCGGGCGCGGCCTCGGGCGGCACGCTCGATGCATCGAACCTGCTGAAGCCGGCGCTCTCGAGCGGCCAGCTCAAGTGCATCGGTGCCACCACCTTCACCGAATACCGCGGCATCTTCGAAAAGGACGCGGCCCTGTCGCGCCGGTTCCAGAAGGTCGACGTGGTCGAGCCGACGGTGCAGGAAACCGTCGACATTCTGAAGGGGCTGAAGTCGCGCTTCGAAGAGCACCATGGCGTGCGTTACGCTGTCGCGGCCCTGCAGGCCGCAGCTGAACTGAGCGCCAAGTACATCAACGACCGCCACTTGCCCGACAAGGCCATCGACGTGATCGACGAGGCCGGTGCCGCGCAGCGCATCCTGCCCCCGAGCAAGCGCAAGAAGACCATCAGCAAGACCGAGGTCGAGGACATCGTCGCGAAGATCGCGCGCATTCCCCCGGCCAATGTCAGCAACGATGACCGCAGCAAGCTGCAGACCATCGAGCGCGACCTCAAGAGCGTGGTGTTCGGCCAGGACAAAGCGCTCGAAGTGCTCGCTTCGGCGGTCAAGATGGCGCGTTCGGGCCTGGGCAAGGGCGACAAGCCGATCGGCTCGTTCCTGTTCTCCGGCCCCACCGGCGTCGGCAAGACCGAAGCTGCCAAGCAGCTCGCCTACATCATGGGCATCGAGCTGATCCGCTTCGACATGTCGGAGTACATGGAGCGCCATGCCGTGAGCCGCCTGATCGGCGCGCCCCCGGGCTACGTCGGCTTCGACCAGGGCGGGCTGCTGACCGAGGCTGTCACGAAGAAGCCGCATGCGGTGCTGCTGCTCGACGAAATCGAGAAGGCGCATCCCGACATCTTCAACGTGCTGCTGCAGGTCATGGACCACGGCACGCTGACGGACAACAACGGGCGCAAGGCCGACTTCCGCAACGTCATCATCGTCATGACGACGAACGCGGGTGCCGAGGCCATGAACAAGGCGAGCATCGGCTTCACGAACGCGCGGCAGGCCGGCGACGAAATGGGCGACATCAAGCGCCTGTTCACGCCCGAATTCCGCAACCGTCTCGACGCCATTGTCAACTTCAAGGCGCTCGACGAGCAGATCATCCTGCGCGTGGTCGACAAGTTCCTGCTGCAGCTCGAGACGCAGCTGGCCGAGAAGAAGGTCGAGGTCACCTTCTCCGACAAGCTGCGCAAGCATCTTGCGAAGAAGGGCTTCGATCCGCTGATGGGCGCACGCCCGATGCAGCGCCTGATCCAGGACACGATCCGTCGTGCGCTGGCCGACGAGCTGCTGTTCGGCCGCCTGACCGAAGGCGGGCGCCTCGAAGTCGATCTCGACGAGAAGGACGACGTGCTGCTCGATATCCAGCCGCTGCCGAAGAAAGAAGGCAAGTCGAAGCCCGAGCCCGAGGAAGCCGCCGCAGGCTGACCCTCCGGTCGATGCCGTGGGCCGGCAAAAGCTGGTTCCGAGGCCAACCTGGAACGAAGTCAAAGGCCGGTAGCATTCGCTGCCGGCCTTTTTTGCGGCCACCCGAAACCGAACACATCCACCTTGACCCTCCCCGAGCTCAGCCAGGAATGGAAAACCGGCCTCTCCCTGGCCTGGAGCGGCTACATCGCCGTGCTCTCGGTCTGGATCGTGATGCAGAAGCGCGCGCCGGTCTCCACGATGAGCTGGATCCTGTCGCTAGCGCTGGTGCCGTTCGCGGGGTTCCTGGTCTACTACTTTCTCGGGCCGCAGCGCCTGCGCAAGCAGCGTCAGAAGCGCCTGCACAGCCGTGCCAGCGCGCACATCCAGGCCGATCTCGCGCGCGTGCGCGATGCGGCCCAGAAGGCGCCGCCGGCGCTGCAGCAGATGGCGCGGCTCGGCACCGCGGCCTGCGGCCTGCCGGTCTCCAGCGCGACCGCCGTCGAGCTGCTTTCGGGCGGCGCGCGCACCTTCGACGCGATCTTCGATGCCGTGCGCGCGGCACGCCATCACATCCACCTCGAGTACTACATCTTCGAGCCCGACCGGATCGGCACCGCTCTGCGCGACCTGCTGGTCGAACGCGCGCGTGAGGGCGTAGCGGTTCGGCTGCTGCTCGATGCGCTCGGCTCCAAGCGCATCGGGCGCAAATTCATGGCACCGATGGTCGCTGCGGGGGTCCAGATCGCGCTCTTCCACGACACGCGTATTGGCCGCCGCCTGCGGCCGGTGACCAACTACCGCACCCACCGCAAGATCGTGGTGTGCGACGGGCGCGTGGGCTTCACGGGCGGCGTCAACATCACCGATGAGGAAGACAAGCGCACCCGGCCCGATGCGTACCACGACGTGCACCTGCGCATCGAGGGCAGCGCGGTGCGCTGGCTCCAGACCACCTTCCTCGAGGACTGGGCCTATGCCACCGGCGAGAGCCTGCGCCACCTCGACGACCAGATGGACGCCATGCTGCCGCAGGTGAAGGCGGGCGACATCCCGGTGCAGATCGTGACGAGCGGCCCCGACAATGCGCTCGAGGCCATTCACCGCATGCACGTGGCGGCGATCCATTCGGCGTGCGAGCGCGCCTGGCTCACCACGCCGTACTTCGTGCCCGGCGAGCCCGCGATGATGGCGCTCACCAGCGCGGCGCTGCGCGGCGTCGACGTGCGCCTGCTGGTGCCGCGGCGCAGCGATTCGGCGATCGTGAGCGCTGCCGCCCGCTCGTACTTCGACGAACTGATCGCCGCCGGCGTGAAGGTCTGGGAGTACGAGGCGCGCATGCTCCATTCCAAGACCCTGGTGGTCGACGATGATTGCGCGATGATCGGCACCGCGAATTTCGACAACCGCAGCTTCCGGCTCAACTTCGAGGTTCTGGCCGTGGTCTACGGCCCCGCGCTGACCCGGCCGCTGGCGGCACAGTTCGAGACCGACCTGCACAGTTCCGGCGCGGTGCGCGCCAACCGGCCGCAGACATTCTGGCGCCGGCTCGTCGATTCCGTGGCACGCCTGTTTTCACCATTGCTCTGAATGAACCACACTTTTCTCTGGCACGACTACGAAACCTTCGGCGCCGTCCCGCGGCGCGACCGCCCGTCGCAGTTCGCCGCCATCCGCACCGACGCAGAACTCAACGAGATCGGCGAGCCGCTCATGGTCTATTGCAAGCCGGCGCCCGACTACCTGCCGAGCCCCGAGGCCTGCCTGATCACCGGCATCACGCCCCAGCTCTGCGTCGAGCGCGGCATTCCCGAGCATGCCTTCGCGGCGCAGATCGAGCAGGTGTTCTCGCAGCCCGGCACCATCGGTGTGGGCTACAACACCATCCGCTTCGACGACGAGGTCACACGCTTCCTGTTCTGGCGCAACCTGATCGATCCCTATGCGCGCGAATGGCAGAACGATTGCGGACGCTGGGACCTGCTCGATGTCGTGCGCCTGACCTACGCGCTCCGGCCCGACGGCATCGAATGGCCCCTGAAGGAAGACGGCAAGCCGAGCTTCAAGCTCGAGGACCTTGCGCGCGCCAACGGGCTGCTGCATGAATCGGCGCACGATGCGCTGTCCGACGTGCGCGCCACCATTGCGCTGGCGCGACTGATCCGCGAGCGCCAGCCGCGGCTGTTCGACTTCGCGCTCGGCCTGCGCAAGAAGGAGCGCGTGGGCGCCGAGCTCGGCCTGCCGGCCATGCGCGAGACGGCCAAGCCCTTTCTCCACGTTTCGGGCATGTTCCCGGTCGAGCGCGGCTGCCTCGGCGTGCTGTGGCCGCTCGCGAGCCATCCGACCAACAAGAACGAGCTGATCGCCTGGGACCTTGCCCACGATCCGAGCGAACTGCGCGACCTCGACGTCGAGACCCTGCGCCTGCGCCTGTTCACGCGCTCCGCCGACCTGCCCGAAGGCGTGGTGCGCCTGCCGGTGAAGGGCATCCACCTGAACAAGTCGCCGATGGTGGTCGGCAACCTGCGCACGCTGGTGCCCGCCATGGCCGAGCGCTGGAGCATCGACCTCGACACCGCGATGCGCCATGCGGCGATCGCGCGCGACCTGCCCGACATGAGCGCCATCTGGTCGCAGGTGTATGCCCGGCCGCCGCAGGAGGTCGCGCCCGACGTCGACGAGGACCTCTACGGCGGCTTTGTCGGCAACGCAGACCGCCGCCGGCTGAACCAGCTGCGCGCGCTCTCGCCCGAGGAACTCGCCAAGGACCGCACCGGTTTCGACGATGGGCGGCTCGATGAGGTCCTGTTCCGCTACCGCGCGCGCAACTGGCCCGAGCTGCTGAGCGAAGCCGAAGCCGAGCGCTGGGAGGCGCTGCGTGCGGCACGGCTTTTCAAGGGCGAGGGCGGCGCGCGCACGATCGAGGCGTTGTTCGCCGAGGTCGATGCGCTGTCCGAAACCGCGGACGAGCGCGGCGAGGAGATCCTCGGCGCGCTCTACGAATACGCCGAGGCGATCGCGCCCGAGGTCTGAGCGAAGGTCGCCCCATGCCAGCAGACGCTGCCGCGCTCGCCGACTTCGTCGGCCGCCACCGCTCGCTCTTCGTGCTCACCGGCGCGGGCTGCAGCACCGAGTCGGGCATTCCCGACTACCGGGATGCCCGGGGCGAATGGAAGCGCCCGGCGCCGGTCACGTACCAGGCCTTCATGGGCGACGAGGCCACGCGCCGCCGCTACTGGGCGCGCAGCCTGGTCGGCTGGCCGACGATGGCGGGTGCGCGTCCGGGCGCGGCCCATCGCGCACTGGCGCGGCTCGAGGCGGCCGGCCAGGTCGGGCTGCTGCTCACACAGAACGTGGACGGGCTGCATGCGGCGGCGGGAAGCAGAGGCGCGATCGACCTGCATGGCCGCATCGACACCGTGCGCTGCATGGGTTGCGAGCGGCGATCGCCGCGCGCCGAACTGCAGGTGGCGCTGCGCGAGCGCAACCCGCGCTTTGCCGCGCTCGAGGCGCGCGCAGCGCCCGACGGCGATGCTGACCTCGAGGGCCAGGACTTCGGCACCTTCGACGTGCCGGTCTGCGTCCATTGCGGCGGGCTGATCAAGCCCGACGTGGTGTTTTTTGGCGAAAGCGTGCCGCGCGACCGCGTGGCCGCCGCCTTTGCGGCGCTCGGCGAGGCCGACGCCGTGCTGGTGGCCGGCTCGTCGTTGATGGTCTATTCCGGGTTTCGCTTCGTACAGGCCGCGGCTGCTGCTGGTAAGCCCATCGCGGCCGTCAATCTGGGGCGCACGCGCGCCGACCACTTGCTGACCTTGAAAGTCGAACAGCCCGTAGGTGAAACGCTGGCGCTGCTGGCCGCGCGGTGGGAGCCGGCAAGTCCCGGGTGAGCGGCGCGGCGCGGCGCAGGGCGATGCGCCCCGCGCCGGACCTGTCAGAGACTCAACTGGCGACCGCTGCGAGTGCCGCGTTGAAGGTGGCGCTGGGGCGCATGACCGCTTCGGTCTTGGCCGTGTCGGGCTTGTAGTAACCACCGATGTCGGCCGGCTTGCCTTGCACCGCCGCCAACTCGGCGACGATCTTCTGCTCGTTGGCCGCGAGTGACTTGGCCAACGGTGCGAAGTGTGCCTGCAGCTCGGCATCTTCCGTCTGTGCCGCCAATTCCTGTGCCCAGTACAGCGCGAGATAGAAGTGGCTGCCGCGGTTGTCGAGCTGGCCGGTTTTGGCCGACGGCCCCTTGTTGTTGTCGAGCAGCTTGCCGGTGGCTGCGTCGAGCGTTTTGGACAAGAGCTTGGCCTTCGCATTGTTGTTCTTGAGGCCCAGGTCTTCCAGGCTCACCGCCAGCGCGAGGAATTCGCCCAGCGAGTCCCAGCGCAAATGGTTTTCTTCCACCAGCTGTTGCACGTGCTTGGGCGCGGAGCCCCCGGCACCCGTTTCGTACATGCCGCCGCCCGCCATCAGCGGCACGATCGACAGCATCTTGGCCGAGGTGCCCAGTTCCATGATGGGGAACAGGTCGGTCAGGTAGTCGCGCAGGATGTTGCCGGTCGCGCTGATGGTGTCCAGCCCGCGCACCACGCGTTCGAGCGTGTAGCGCATCGCACGCACCTGGCTCATGATCTGGATGTCCAGGCCCGAGGTGTTGTGCTCGTGCAGGTACATCTTGACCTTGGTGATCATCTGCGCTTCGTGCGGGCGGTACTGGTCGAGCCAGAACACCACCGGCATGCCCGAGTTGCGCGCGCGCGTGACCGCCAGCTTGACCCAGTCGCGGATCGCTGCGTCCTTGACCTGGCACATGCGCCAGATGTCGCCGGCTTCCACTTCCTGGCTCAGCAGGACTTCGCCCGTGTTCAGGTCGGTGATGTTGGCGACGCCGGCTTCTGCGATCTCGAAGGTCTTGTCGTGCGAGCCGTATTCCTCTGCCTGCTGCGCCATCAGGCCCACGTTGGGCACCGTGCCCATGGTCCTCGGGTCGAATGCGCCGTGCCACTTGCAGAAGTTGATGATCTCCTGGTAAATGCGCGCGAAGGTCGATTCGGGCATCACGGCCTTCACGTCCTTCAGGCGGCCGTCGGCGCCCCACATCTTGCCGCCGTTGCGGATCATCGCGGGCATCGAAGCGTCCACGATGATGTCGTTGGGCGAATGGAAGTTGGTGATGCCCTTGGCCGAGTCGACCATGGCCAGTTCGGGTCGGCCTTCATGGCAGGCGTGCAGGTCGCGCTTGATCTCGTCCTGCTTGCTTTGCGGCAGCGTGCTGATCTTGTCGTACAGATCGAGCATGCCGTTGTTGACGTTGACGCCCAGCTCTTCGAACAGCTTGGCGTGCTTCTCGAACGCTTCCTTGTAGAAAATCTTCACGCAGTGGCCGAACACGATGGGGTGCGAGACCTTCATCATCGTGGCCTTCACGTGCAGCGAGAACATCACGCCAGTCTTGAACGCGTCGTCGATCTCCTTTTCGTAGAAGGACACGAGCTCCTTCTTGCTCATGAACATCGAGTCGATGATCTCGCGGTCGAGCAGCGCGACCTTGGGCTTGAGCACGATGGTCTTGCCGCTCTTCGTGATGAGCTCCATCTTGACCTCGCGTGCGCGGTCCAGCGTCATGGACTTTTCGCCGTGATAGAAATCGCCGCCGTGCATGTGCGAGACGTGCGAGCGCGAGGCCTGGCTCCACTCCGCCATGCTGTGTGGGTTCTTGCGCGCGTAGTTCTTGACGGCGGCAGGCGCGCGACGGTCGGAGTTGCCCTCGCGCAGCACCGGGTTCACGGCCGAGCCGATGCACTTGTTGTAGCGCGCGCGGATGTCCTTTTCTTCGTCGGTCTTCGTGCTCTCGGGGTAGTCGGGGATCTTGTAACCCTTGTCCTGCAGTTCCTTGATCGCCGCCTTGAGCTGGCCAACCGAAGCACTGATGTTGGGCAGCTTGATGATGTTGGCCTCGGGCTTGAGCGTCAGCGTGCCCAGAGCAGCCAGGTTGTCCGGTGCGCGTTGGTCTTCGGCCAGAGCTTCAGGGAATTGGCCAAGGATGCGGCCGGCCACGGAGATGTCGCTGGTCTCGACTTCGACGCCCGCGGCTTCCGCGAACGTGCGCACGATGGGCAGAAGCGACGCCGTCGCCAGCAGCGGCGCCTCGTCGGTCAGGGTGTAGATGATCTTGGATTTTTCGGCTGCCATGGGGGGACCTCTTCAGCACAAAGGAATGAACGATGCCGCTCACGAAGCCTTCGAATTTATCATCCCGCAAGGGCATCGGCCCTCCTTGAATGCCGGCATGGTGGTCTGGCCGCTCGGAAGCCCGTCCACATCGCCAGTCCGCCGGTCCGACAGCGCCCGCAGGTTGGCCTGCCTGGGTTTAAGCGGCGACCATGATGTCTAGCCGCCACGGTTCGGCCGACCGCTCATCCATTCGGTCTGCCCATCCCGCCCCGGCAGGTGCAGCGCTGCCCGCGCGGCAGGCGTCTCGGCCAGCAGGCGCCCGCGGCGAAACACCTTGAGCCGCGCGGCACGCAGCCGGATTGCCTCGATCGGATCGCGCGCCTGCAGCAGCACGAAGCTCGCGTCGCAGCCGGCCTCCAGGCCGTAGCCCTCGAGGTGCATCACGCGCGCGGCATTCGTGGTCACGGCCTCGAAGCACTGGCGGATGCCGGCCTGGCTGGTCATCTGCGCCACATGCAGGCCCATGTGCGCCACCTCGAGCATGTCGCCCGAGCCCATGCCGTACCACGGGTCCATCACGCAGTCGTGGCCGAAGGCGACGTTCACGCCCGCGGCCATGAGCTCGGGCACGCGCGTCATGCCGCGGCGCTTTGGATAGCTGTCGTGGCGGCCCTGCAGCGTGATGTTGATGAGCGGGTTCGACACCACGGCCACGCCGCTCTCGGCGATGAGCGGCATCAGCTTGCTCGCGTAGTAGTTGTCCATCGAATGCATCGAGGTGCAGTGCGAGCCCGTGACGCGGCCCTGCATGCCGAGGCGGAACGTCTCCGCGGCCAGCGTTTCGATGTGGCGCGAGAGCGGGTCGTCCGACTCGTCGCAGTGCATGTCGACCAGCTTGCCGCGCTCGGCCGCGATCTCGCACAGCAGCTTCACGCTGACTGCGCCGTCGGCCATGGTGCGCTCGAAATGCGGAATGCCGCCGACCACGTCCACGCCCTTGTCGAGGGCGCGCCGCAGGTTGTCGAGTCCGCCGGGCGAGCGCAGCACGCCGTCCTGCGGAAAGGCCACGAGCTGCAGGTCGAGGTATGGCGCCACCCGGCGCTGCACTTCGAGCAGTGCGTCCACGGCCAGCAGGCTCGGGTCGCTGGTGTCGACATGGGACCGGATCGCGAGCAGCCCCTTGGCCACCGCCCAATCGCAGTAGGCGAGTGCGCGCTCGATCAGCGCCTCGGCCGTGAGCAGCGGCTTGAGCTCGCCCCAGAGCGCGATGCCCTCGAGCAGCGTGCCGCTCTGGTTGACGCGCGGCAGGCCGTAGCTCAGCGTCGCGTCCATGTGGAAATGCGGATCGACGAAGTGCGGCGCGAGCAGCAGCCCCTCCGCATCGAGCTTTTCATGGGCCGGGGCGTCGAGGCCTTCGCTCACCTCGGTGATGCGGCCGGCCTGTACCGCCACCGACATGTGGGTGCGGCCGTCGGTGAGGGTGGCGTTGGTGACGAGGAGATCGAGCATCGTGGAACGGTTTTTGGGGGCGCCGCGCAGGCTCAGCGCTCGCCCTTGCGGTACGGCTTCATGAGTGCCTGCGGATAGCTGGCCTTGCGCGCGACCAGCACCAGCGCCAGGATCGACAGCAGGTACGGCAGCATCAGGTAGACCTGGTAGGGCAGCACGGCATCGCCCGATTGTTGCAGCCGCAGCTGCAGCGCGTCGAAGAACGCGAACAGCAGCGCCCCGAGCAGGGCCTTGCCGGGCCGCCATGAGGCGAACACCACGAGCGCGACGCAGATCCATCCGCGCCCGTTCACCATGTTGAAGAAGAAGGCGTTGAAGGCCGACAGCGTGAGGAACGAGCCCGCCACGCCCATAAGCGCCGAGCCCGCCACGATGGCGCCCGTTCGGGTGGCAGCGACCGACACGCCCTGGCTTTCGGCGGCCTGCGGGTTCTCGCCCACCATGCGCAGGGCGAGGCCGAGCGGCGTGCGGTACAGCAGCCAGCCCACCGCCGGCACCAGCAACAGCGCGAACAGCGTCAGCGCGGTCTGCGCGTTCAGTACCGGCACCGGCAGCCAGTCCATCGGCGCGAACGGCGTGATCGTCGGCGGCGTGTCGACCTTCGGAAAGCTCACGCGGTAGCCAAAGTAGCTCAGCGCCGTCGCCAGCAGCGTGATGCCGAGGCCCGAGACATGCTGCGACAGCGCCAGGCCCACGGTGAGGAACGCATGCAGCAGCCCGAACACCGCGCCGGTGACCGCCGCCACGCCCACGCCCGCCCAGAGCGGCGCACCCGCATACACCGCGAGCCATCCGCTGAAGGCGCCCGCGACCATGATTCCCTCGATGCCGAGGTTGAGCACGCCCGCGCGTTCGCACAGCAGCACGCCGAGCGTGCCGAGGATGAGCGGCGTGGCGATGCGCAGCACCGCAACCCAGAACGAGGCATTGGCGAGGATGTCGAGGAGGTCCGTCATTTCGCGATCCGCACCCGGTATTGCGTGAGCAGCGTCGCCACCAGCACCGCGATCAGCGAGGCCGCGACGATCACGTCGGCGATGTAGGTCGGCACGCCGACCGCGCGGCTCATGGTGTCGGCCCCCACCAGCACGCCCGCGACGAACACGCCCGCCGCCACCACGCCGAGCGGGTGCAGCCCCGCGAGCATCGCGATCACGATGCCGGTGTAGCCGTAGCCTGGGGACATGTCGAGCGTGACGTAGCTCGTGCGCCCCGCCACCTCGATGGCGCCCGCCAGGCCGGCCAGCGCCCCCGAGAGCAGCGCCACCATCACCACCGTGCGCGTGACCGGTACGCCGGCGAAGGCAGCCGCGCGCGCGTTGGCGCCCACAGCGCGGATGTCGAAACCTAGCACCGTGTGCTTGAAGATGGCCCACACGATGACTGCGAGCGACACGGCCCAGACCAGGCCGGTGTGCACGCGCGTCTGCACGATCAGCTTGCCGAGCTCGAGGTCAGGATTCAGCGAGACGCTTTGCGGCCAGCCCATCGCGGCCGGGTCCTTCATCGGCCCGTCGAGCAGCGCCGAAACGCCGAGCAGCACGATGAAGTTGATCAGCAGCGTGGTCACAACCTCGTCGACGCCGAGCCTGTTCTTCATCAGCGCGGGGCCGAGCAGCAGCAGGGCGCCGGCCGCCGCGGCGGCCAGCATCATGAGCGGGAACAGCAGCCATGGCGGCAGCGCGAGGCCCGTTCCGCCGTGCATGCCGCCCACCGCGACGGCGGCCAGGGCGCCCGCGAACAGCTGGCCTTCGGCGCCGATGTTGAAGAGCCTGGCCTTGAACGCCACCGTGGCCGCCAGGCCCGTGAGGATCAGCGGGATCGCGCGCGTCAGCGTTTCGCTCCAGGCGAACACCGAGCCGAAGCCGCCTTCGAGCAGCAGGGCATAGGTGCGGCCCACCGGCGCGCCGGCCCAGCGCACGAGCAGGGCGCTCACTGCCATCGTGAAAAGGACGGCACCGATGGGCGCCAGCACCAGCGCGGCGCGCGAGCTCTGGTGGCGTCGTTCGAGCCGCATCATGCTGCAACTCCTGGGGGATGCGCCGCTGCCGCACCGGCCATCGCGAGTCCGATGGCCTCGCGCGTCCATGCCGCTGCGGGGCGGGCCTCGCCGAGCCGGCCGCCGTGCATCACTGCCACGCGGTCGCCGAGCGCCAGCACTTCGTCGAGGTCGTCCGAGATCACCAGCACCGCCGCGCCGGCGTCGCGCGCGGCAATGAGCTGCTGCTGCACGTAGGCCACGGCGCCGATGTCGAGGCCCCAGGTCGGCTGGTGCGCGACGATCAGGCGCGGCGGCTGAAGCGGCTGCTTTCCGGTGCCGGTGCCTTCCGCCGAACCGGGCGGCAGCAGCGCGCGGCCGAGGATCAGCTTCTGCATGTTGCCGCCGGAAAGCGAGCGGGCTGGCGACATCAGCCCCGCACCGCGCACGTCGAACGCCTTCTCGATGCGCCGCGCATGCAGCCGCGCGGCCGCACGCCGCACGAACATCGCGCCGCGTGAAAAGGCGGGGCTGCGCAGCCGCTCGGACACGGCGTTCTCCCACACCGGCAGGTCGCCGACCACGCCGACGGCGTGCCGGTCCTCGGGGATGCGCGCCACGCCGCGCTGCACCAGCCGGGCGGGCGAGGGCGGCAGCGCGCGGCCCATCAGCTGCACCGTGCCGCTGGCCGCGCGCCGGGTGCCGCAGAGCAGCTCGGCCAGCGCCACCTGGCCATTGCCCGAGACGCCCGCGATCGCGGTGATCTCGCCCGCGCGAAGCGTCAGCGAGACCTCGCGCAGCCGGTCGTAGGCGCCGTGCTTCTCGGCCGCGGTGCTCACATGGTCGAGCACGCAGACCGCGTCGCCCACCGAGCGCGGCGGCCGGCGCTCGGGCGCCTCGACCGCATGCCCGACCATCCACAGCGCAAGTTGCGACTGTGTGGCGTCGGCCGTGCGGGCCTCGGCCACGAGCTTTCCGCCGCGCAGAACCGCCACGCGGTGCGACACACGCAGCACCTCGCCGAGCTTGTGGCTGATGAAGATCACCGACAGGCCCTGCGCCACCATCTGCGCGAGCGTGGCAAAGAGCGCCTCGCTCTCCTGCGGCGTGAGCACCGCCGTCGGCTCGTCGAGGATCAGGATGCGCGCGCCGCGGTACAGCGCCTTGAGGATCTCCACGCGCTGCCGCTCGCCGACCGACAGGCTGCCGATCCGCGCATCGGGCTGCACCGGCAGGCCGAAACGCTCGGCCACCTGCAGCAGCCGCTCGCGCGCGGCCGCGCGGCGTGACACCGGACGCCACAGCGGCTCGGTCCCCATCATCACGTTGTCGAGCACGCTGAGGTTGTCGGCCAGCGTGAAGTGCTGGTGCACCATGCCCACGCCGGCGGCCAGCGCGGCCTTCGGGTTGCCCGGCGGAAGCGGCGTGCCGAACACCTCGATGCGGCCCGCGTCCGCGACGTAGTGGCCGAACAAAATCGACATCAGCGTCGACTTGCCCGCGCCGTTCTCGCCGAGCAGCGCCAGCACTTCGCCGGCGCGCAGTTCGAGGGAGATGCCGTCGTTGGCGACGAGGGCGCCGAAGCGCTTCGTGATGTCCTGCAGCCGCAGGACCGTCGCGCTGGTCACTTCCATGCCGCCAGGAACGCCAGCATGACCTTGGCCGAATTGTCGGCAGCGATGTTCATGAAGGTGCCCATTTCGTTCTCGCCGTCGCCGCCGCCCGCGAGGTCGCTGAGCGAGCGGAACGCGATGTAGGGCACACCGTTGCTGTAGGCCACCATGCCGACGGCGGCGGTTTCCATGTCGAGCACGTTGGCCTGGAAGGTGCGATGCGTGTATTCGCGGAAGGCCTTGTTGTCCATGAAGGCCTGGCCCGACACGCCGTTGCCGCCCACCACCAGCTGCGGCTTGCGCGACAGGCACCGGCCGGCGCTGCTGCAATGCGCGAGGTCGACACTGCGGATGCCGCGTGCCACCTCGAGCATCTTCGGATCGGCCTCGAACCAGAACTTGCGGTGGACCTGCGGCATGGCCGCCGAGCGCACCTCGACCGGCCGCGGATGCAGCATGCCGAAGTTCGGCAGCGTGGCATCGGTGATGAAGGGCGGGGCGGTGAACTTGCCCGGTGCGGTCTCGCGTGCCATCAGCACCTCGAGGTACTGGCCCCACTGGGCCGGCACCGTGACGTCGCCCACGTGCAGCTGCGGGTTCACGCCCCCCGCGATGCCGCTGAACACGATGCCGGTGACCCGGAAGCGGTCGAGCGCGAGTTGGGTGTTCATGGTCGCGTTCGTCATGCTGATGCCCGAGAGGAACAGCACCACCGGCTTGCCCTCGAGCGTGCCGGTGGTGAACTGCACCCCGTTCACGCTGTGCCGGGCCGCGCCCTGCACGCGCGGCAGCAGCAGCGTGAGCTCGGGTTCGAAGGCCGAGATCACCGCGAGGCGCGGCGTGTCGTCGAGCCGCGTTCCGCCGGCCGCACCGCCCTTGTTGATGCCGGCGCAGCCGCCGAGGCCCAGCGCCAGCACGCCGGCGGCGAGAAGAACGCGCCAGCGTCGGGTCGTTGTCGCCGTGCTCATTTCGCGGTCGACTTGGGCTGGCTGTCGTCCACCTTCACGGTGAACTTGCCGGCCAGGATGTCGGCCTGCTTCGCCTTGACCTTGGCGACGATGTCGGCCGGCACCTTCTTCTCGAAGGTGCCGAGCGGCGCGAGCTCGGAGCCCTTGTGCTTCATGTGCGAATAGACGCCGTAGTCCTCGGCCGCG
Organism: Variovorax sp. Soil_C_39; assembly: GCF_057656815.1. Classification (NCBI taxonomy): domain Bacteria; kingdom Pseudomonadati; phylum Pseudomonadota; class Betaproteobacteria; order Burkholderiales; family Comamonadaceae; genus Variovorax; species Variovorax sp. Soil_C_39. The sequence continues at coordinate 709,642 of NZ_JBDGJQ010000002.1, read as the reverse complement.
AACTTGCCTTCCTTCACGAGCTTGATGGCGCGGTCGGCCGAAGGCTCGAAGTTCCACAGCGCCGAAGCCACCACCGTGTCGGGGTACTGCGCTTGCGTGTCGATCACGTTGCCGATCGCGAGCTTGCCCTTTTCCTTGGCCGCGTCCGAGACGCCGAAGCGCTCGGCGTACATGATGTCGGCGCCCTTGTCGATCATCGCGAAGGCGGCTTCCTTGGCCTTGGGCGGGTCGAACCAGCTGTTGATGAAGCTCACGCTGAACTCGACCTTCGGGTTCGTTTCCTTCGCGCCGGCCATGAAGGCGTTCATGAGCCGGTTCACCTCGGGGATCGGAAAGCCGCCGACCATGCCGATGCGGTTCGTCTTGGTCATGCCGCCTGCCACCATGCCGCTCAGGTAGGCCGGCTCCTGGATGTAGTTGTCGAACACGCTGAAGTTCGGCGCCTGCGGCTTCAGCGACGAGCCCATGAGGAAGGCGACCTTCGGGAAGTCTCTCGCGACCTTGCGCGCCGCGGCCTCCACGCCGAAGACCTCGCCGAGGATCAGTTGGTTGCCCGCGGTGGCGTATTCGCGCATCACGCGCTCGTAGTCGGCGTTGCTGACGTTCTCGGTGGCCTTGTACTCGATCTCGCCGCGCGCCTCGGCGGCCTTGAGCGCCTTGTGGATGCGGCCCACCCATTGCTGCTCGAACGGAACGGTGTACACCGCCGCCACCTTGAGCTTGGCTTGCGCGAGCGCAAGGCCAGGGAGGCCGACCGCCAGAGCGGCGGCGGCAAGGGCGGCGGAACGGATGATGATCTGGCGGCGTGCTGTCACGGGTCTTCTCCTCGATCGTAAAAAAACTGGCGCTGCAATCCCCGTGCCATGGTCCCAGCCTGGCCCCTACCAGGAACACCGCGGAACCGGCTTTGCCGGGCCGCCGGTGTTGCCCTCTCGAGAGGGAGTCGAGCTACACGCAGTGAGCGAGGGACGGGGGTGGTTTTACTTCGTGCCGAAGATGCGATCGCCGGCGTCGCCCAGGCCGGGCAGGATGTAGCCGTGGCTGTCGAGTTCGCGATCGATCGCAGCGGTGTAGATCGGCACGTCCGGGTGCGCCTTCTGCATGGTCGCGACGCCTTCGGGGCAGGTCAGCAGGCAGACGAACTTGATCGACTTCGGGTTGAGCTCTTTCAGTCGCTCGACCGCCGCCACGGCCGAGTTGCCCGTCGCGAGCATCGGGTCGACCACGATCACGTCGCGGTTCTCCATCTCGCCGGGCATCTTGAAGTAGTACTCGACCGCGGTCAGCGTCTTCGGGTCGCGGTACAGGCCGATGTGCCCGACGCGGGCGCCCGGCACCACCGTGAGCATGCCGTCGAGGATGCCGGTGCCTGCGCGCAGGATCGACACCAGCACCAGCTTCTTGCCGTCGATGACCTTGGCCTGCATCGTTTCGAGCGGCGTCTCGACCTCGATGTCCTGCATCGGCATGTCGCGCGTGACCTCGTAGGCCATGAGCATGCTGATTTCGTTGAGGAGCCGGCGAAAGCTGTTGGTGGAAGCGTCCTTGCGGCGCATCAGCGTGAGCTTGTGCTGGACGAGGGGGTGGTCGAGGAGGTGGACGTTGCTCATTGGTATTTTTCGCCGTTGCGGGAGTGAACCCTCGAGTCTAAAAGACGGTGCCGTCGCTTTCGATCAGGAGCGGCGGGGCGCCGTCGCGCAGGCGCTGCGCCAGCGCACGCCCCGCGGCCCAGGTGCCGCCCTCGAGCACGCAGGCGAGTGGCAGTTCTTCTTCGGTGCGGTCGAGCACCTTGCGCACGCGCGGCGCCACTTCGTCGAGCAGCGCCACGGTCAGCGCGCGCCATTCGACGATGAATTCGTCGCTGGCCTTCCAGCGCCGCGCGAGGAAAGCGGGGTCCTTCGGCACGATCACGCCGCTGTCGATCAGCAGGCCGCCGTTGCGGTACTCGGGCAGGGCGGTCAGCGCGCCGACCTGGCGCACCTTCACGCCCGCCCACTCGAAAGGTTCGAGCAGCGAATAGGTGAGCCACTGCGACAGCTTGTGGAACGGCATCCATCCGTTGGTGAGGCCCGGCCCGGTCACCGCACTGTGGCGCCAGCAGTCGCCGAGCGCGAGCGCCGGGTCGTTGGCGCCGATGCCGCCCAGCACGTCGCTGCCGTCGGCGGCGATGCTGTCGACGGCATTGGCCGCAGGCCAGATGCGCGAGAGTGCGTCGAGCAGCAGCGTGAGCATCTGGTGCGCCGTCACCTCGGCGGTCGGTGGCGCGGCCGGACCGAAGGGGCCGACCAGCGCATCGAACAGGTTGCCGGGACGGCCTTCGTCGCCGAAGTACTCGGGTTGATCGGCCAACGCCTCGCCGAGCCGGCGCAGCAGCGTGGCCCGACCGGCAAGCCCGACCAGCGGGTTGACCTCGCTGACCTGGAAAGCCGCGCCGAGCCGGTCGGTCACCAGGGCGCGCAGGCCCGCGGCATCGACCTGCAGCGGATGGCCGTCGCGCGACGAGAACATGCCGCTCGTGAAGGCATGGAAGCTGGCGATCCCGAGGCCCTCGGAGCGCGTGAAGCGCTCGCCGCTGGCCGGCTCGGTGTAGTGCCAGTCGGGTCCGGCGCCGGCGTCGAGCAGCACGCTCACGAGCACCAGGTCGATGTGGGCGCGGGCGCGCTGGCGCGCGTCGGCATCGCCGAGCATCTCGTTCAGGCGGGCCAGGCGATCGACGCCGCCGGCCTCGAAATGGCGCCAGCGGCTGTGGTACGGAATGCTGTCCCACGGATAGCGCTCGCGCGTGACCTCGGCCACGCTGCGGGCCGCGTCTTCGAGCGCATCGTCGGCGCCGATGCGGAACCATGCCGATTCGCCGCGGCGCGCTCGCGCCAGCAGGCCGGACGCGCGGCGGCGGATCTCGTCGGTGCTGCGCAGCAGGCGTGCGGCGCCGGCCGGGTTGCTGGTGTCGACCGCGAATTCGATGGCCGGGTCGACCTCGCCCGCGGCGCCCGGCGCCAGGCTGCCCGAACCGTCGACGGGAAGATGATCGTTGGGGTTGTCGTCGTCGTGTCGGCTGTCGTTCATTCGCTCAGTCCCCGGCCCTTGGCCTTCTTGAGTTCGTCCGCGTCGGGCACGGGGCCCGGCGTGAAATAACCGGCCGCCATCTTGGCGTCCATCTCGACGCGCGCGTCGGCCGGGATCAGTGCGTCGGGAATGTTCACCCGCTCGCCGATCTCGATGCCCGAGCCGGTGATGGCGTCGAACTTCATGTTGCTCATCGACACGAGCCGGTGGATCTTCCGGATGCCGAGCCAGTGGAAGACGTCGGGCATCAGCTCCTGGAAGCGCATGTCCTGCACACCGGCCACGCATTCGGTGCGCGCGAAATACTGGTCGGCCGTGTCGCCGCCCACTTGCCGCTTGCGCGCGTTGTAGACCAGGAACTTGGTCACTTCGCCGAGGGCGCGGCCTTCCTTGCGCGAATAGGCGATCAGCCCGACGCCGCCGCGTTGCGCGCCCTGGATGCATTCCTCGATGGCGTGCGTGAGGTAGGGACGGCAGGTGCAGATGTCGGAGCCGAAGACGTCGGAGCCGTTGCATTCGTCGTGGATGCGCGCAGTGAGCTCGACCTCGGGGTTGGCCAGGTCGCGCGGGTTGCCGAAGATGTAGAGCGTCTGCCCGCCGATGGGCGGCAGGAACACCTCGAGGTCGGAGCGCGTGACGAGTTCGGGGTACATGCCGCCCGTTTCCTCGAACAGCGTGCGGCGCAGGTCGGTCTCGGAGCAGCCGAAGCGCCGCGCCACTTCGGGCAGGTACCACACGGGCTCGATGGCGGCCTTGGTCACCAGCGCGGCGCCGCCCGCGGTGAGGAACTTGCCGTCGGCCTGGAGCCGGCCCGATTGCAGCGCCTCGATCACCTCGGGCAGGATCACGTGCGCCTTGGTGATCGCGATGGTCGGGCGGATGTCGTAGCCCGCCGCCAACTCGGTGGAGAAGACATCGGCCACGAGCGCGCCCCACGGGTCGAGCGAGACGATGCGCCCCGGCTCGCTCCACTGCGGATAGGGGCCGATCACGTCGGTCGGCGAGGTGTTGGTCAGGTCGGCCTTGTGCTCGCGCTTGAGGGCGCCGGCCGCCACGGCCAGCGCGCGGTAGACGCTGTAGGAGCCGCTGTGCGTGCCGATCACGTTGCGGTGCGCTCGCTTGGTCGTGGTACCGACCACCGGACCGCGCTCGGTGGGGGTGGCCGCGGCCCAGCGGATCGGCAGCGCGCCGAAGCCGCCCGCATGCGAGGTCAGCCGGATGTGGCCGGCCGGTGGCAGGGACGGGATCGGGGCAAGGGGGGAAACGGGAGGAAGGGGCGAAACGGGAAGCGCCGGCGTCGCGGGGACTGCGGCAGAGGTCGCTGTGCTGTCTGCTGGCATTGGAGGCCCTCAAAAAATGCAATGTACCGATCCGTCGCGCGGCTGGCAAGCCGGCCGCGCGCGTCATCGGTCAATGCCCTTTCGGGCCGCAGCCCCGGAGTCAGGCCGGCGAGGAGCGCAGGCCGTAGGCCTTGCCGCCGACGAACAGGTATTCGGCGCGCAGCACCGGATCGCCTTTCTCGCCCGTGAACGTGAAGCCGATCACCTCCACGGGCGTGCCGGGCTTGATCTCCTCGACGCGCCAGGCCGAGAGTCGCGTGAGCGGCGCGAGCTCGACCAGCCACTTGCGGTCGCGCCGGGTTGGCAACTGCGCCTTGGCGAGCAGCGCCGGGCCATCGACCGCGGCGCTTTGCGGCGGCAGCGTGCGCTGCTTCAGGTCGGCTGGCAGGCTCGGGCTCTCGGGCCGCTCGAGCTCGAGCTCGCCGTGCGGGTTGCGCCACACGACCTTGGTCGCGCGCCCCGCGAGGTAGAGCGGCCGGTCCTGGTCGAAGCTGCTCCAGCCGTGATGGGCCCAGGCCGGCAGTGCGAGCGCCAGCGAACCGGCGGTGAACATGCGTCTCGGAATCATTTCTCGGTCTCCTTGCTCAGACATAGGCAATCCAGCGCCCGCAGATGATGACAGCGAGCCAAAACCCCAGCGACAGCAGGCATTGCGTCCGGCCCCGGGTGCCGTCCGCGGCCAGCCCGCCGCGCAGGTGGAACCAGAGCGCATTGGCGCCCGCCAGGCCGATCAGCAGGAGCTTGATGCGAAACGCGGCATTCGACAGCAATTCGTCCGGCTGGGTGGCAAACATCGTGAGGCCGGTAGCCGCGCAGAGCAGAAAGCCCGCCAAGGCCGGAACGAGGGTGATGCGCGCAAGCTGCGGCACCGGCAGGCCGCGGCCCAGTCCGAGCACCCGCAGCTCGAACACCACGAGCCCGCCGAACAGCAGCGCGATGCCCACGATGTGTACCGCCTCGAGCGCGGGATACGCCCAGGGGTGGGATGCCAGTCCGGCGAACATCGGCATCAGGCCCGGGCCAGCGGCGAAAAGCGGTCAGGCGGGCGGGAATCGGGCGGTGGCATGAAGCGCTCCTTCCACGGGTTGGCGGCGAGCTTAGCCGACGGCCGACCGGGGGCGCCGGTCGGGCAGGGCACAATCCGCAACATCTTTTTTCGACAAGGCTGTAACTGGCCGGTCCGATGGCACGAAACACAATGGACAGCGGAATGCGAATGAGGGAGGCGGAGATGGCGCTGCGAAGCCTGTTTCTGCGCGGGCTCGACGGTGACGCCGCAGCCTATCGCGAATTCCTGCAGAAGCTGAGCGCGCATTTGCGCGCGTTTCTGGCCAGACGGCTCTTCGGTTGGCCCGATGAAGTGGAAGACCTCGTCCAGGAATGCCTGCTCGCCATGCACAACCAGCGCCATACCTACCAGAGCGACCAGCCGCTGACGGCCTGGGTACACGCCATTGCGCGCTACAAGATGATCGACCTGCTGCGCTCCAAGTCGGTGCGCGAGGCGCTGCATGACCCGCTCGACGACGAACTCGAGGTGTTCGCGGCCTCGGCCACCGACGCCAGCGACGCCCGCCGCGACCTCCACGGGCTGCTGCAGACGCTGCCCGAGCGCCAGCGCCTGCCGATCGTGCACGTGAAGATCGAAGGCCTGTCGGTGGCCGAGACGGCCGGGCTGACCGGCATGTCCGAATCGGCGGTGAAAGTGGGCATTCATCGCGGGCTGAAGGCGCTCGCCGCCAGGATCAGGAGCAAGACAGAATGAAGACCGACGATCTCGTCGCCATGCTGGCCTCAGGGCCCACCGCCGTGCCGCGCCGCGCTGCTGCGCGGCGCATGGAATTCGCGCTGCTTGCGGGCCTCCCGGTGTCGGCCGCCATCGTGCTGATTGGTTATGGCGTGCGGCCCGACCTGGTGCAGGCGATGTTCTGGCCCATGTTCTGGATGAAGCTGCTGTTCCCGCTGTGCATCGCGGTGGGGGCCTTCGTCGTGGCACAGCGCGTCGCCCGCCCTGGCGTGCGGGTGCGCGGCGCATGGCTCGGCATCGCGCTGCCGGTGCTCGCGCTGTGGGTGATGGCGGCCATGAGCTGGTTCGCCGCGCCCTCCGGGGAACGCATGCCGCTGCTGATGGGCGAGACATGGCGCATGTGCCTGGTCAGCATCGGGGTGATCGCGCTGCCGGTCTTCATCGCCACTCTGGCGGCCATGAAGAGCCTGGCGCCCACGCGGCCCGCGCTGGCCGGCGCTGCGGCCGGGGGGCTCGCCGGCGGCGCCGGCGCCGCGCTCTATGCGCTGCACTGCGTCGAGTTGACCGCGCCGTTCCTGGCGGTCTGGTATGTCGCCGGCATGGCACTGCCGGTGGTGGTCGGCGCGCTGATCGGGCCGCGGCTGCTGCGCTGGTGACACGAGGGCCGGCGCCGCCGGCCCTGCAACGCCTGGCTACCGTCGCTTCTTGGCGCCGAAAATCCCGCCCAGCACGCCGCGCAGAATCTCCCTGCCGACCGTGGTGCCCATGGTCCGGACTGCGGACTTGGCCATCGTCTGCACCAGGCCGTCGCGCTTGCCGCCGCGCGGTCCGGTGCTGCCGAACAGCAGGTCGTTGAGCATGCCGCCCGAGCCCGAAGCCGATTCCTCCGCGGCCTTGCCGGCAGCGGCGGCATCCGGTGCGCTTTCGGCGCGCCCCTTGAGCTTTTCATAAGCCGACTCGCGGTCCACCGTCTTCTCGTAGGTGCCGGCCACGAGCGAATTGGCGATCACCGCCTGGCGCTCGGCCGGCGTGATCGGGCCGATCTGGCTGCCCGGCGGCACCACGTACACGCGCTCCGTCACGCTCGGGCGCCCCTTGGCGTCGAGAAAGCTCACCAGCGCCTCGCCCACGGCGAGTTCGGTGATGGCGGTCTCGATGTCGAGACCCGGCTTCTGCCGCATGGTGGAAGCGGTCGCCTTCACCGCCTTCTGGTCGCGCGGGGTGAAGGCGCGCAGCGCATGCTGCACCCGGTTGCCGAGCTGGGCCAGCACCGAATCGGGAATGTCGAGCGGGTTCTGGGTCACGAAATAGACGCCCACGCCCTTCGAGCGCACCAGCCGCACCACGAGCTCGATGCGCTCGACCAGCGCCTTGGGCGCCTCGTTGAAGAGCAGGTGCGCCTCGTCGAAGAAGAAAGCCAGCTTGGGCTTCTCGGGGTCGCCGATCTCGGGCAACTGCTCGAACAGCTCCGACAGCATCCAGAGCAGGAAGGTCGCATAGAGCCGCGGCGAGTTCATGAGCTTGTCGGCCGCCAGGATGTTGACCACCCCCTTGCCGTCCACCGTCTGCATGAAGTCGGCGATGTTGAGCATCGGTTCGCCGAAGAATTTGTCGCCGCCCTGGGTTTCGATCTGCAGCAGCCCGCGCTGGATCGCACCCACGCTCGCGGCGCTGATGTTGCCGTATTCGGTGGTGAACTGGCTCGCGTTCTCGCCCACATGCTGCAGCATGGCGCGCAGATCCTTCAGGTCGAGCAGCAGCAGGCCGTTGTCGTCGGCGATCTTGAAGACCAGATTCAGCACGCCGGCCTGGGTCTCGTTCAGGTCGAGCATGCGGCCGAGCAGCAGCGGGCCCATGTCGGAGACGGTGGCGCGCACCGGATGGCCCTGTTCGCCGAACACGTCCCACAGCGCCACGGGGCAGGCGCCGGGCGCGGGCAGTTCGATGCCGCGCTCCTTCAGCGTGGCCGCCATCTTCTCGCCGATGCTGCCCTTCTGGCTCATGCCGGTCAGGTCGCCCTTGACGTCGGCCATGAACACCGGCACGCCGATGCCCGACAGCTTCTCGGCGATGGTCTGCAGCGTAACCGTCTTGCCGGTGCCGGTGGCGCCGGTGATCAGTCCGTGGCGGTTGGCAAGGCTGGGCAGCAGGGCGCACTCGATGGCGTCGTGGCGTGCGATCAGGAGAGGGTCGGCCATGAAAAGGGGCTCCGGAACTTGTGGAAGCGGGCAGTTTAGGGCCGCGGGCCCTTGGGCCGCGCTCCTATAATCCACGGCCCCCAAGGCAGTAACCCAAAAAGTTTCAGGAGGTTCTCTTTGTCATCGACTGCTCAGCCCCCCATCCCCGCCGCCGGCGATTCACCTGAACAGTCGCCGATCGAGAAAGAGCTGGCCGTCCTGCTCGTGAACGCGCTCAACCTCGAGGTCGCGCCCGAAGACATCGTGCCGACCGACCCGCTGTACGGCGAAGGCCTGGGCCTCGACTCGATCGACATCCTCGAGGTCGCACTCGAGGTGTCCCGCCGCTACGGATTCCAGTTGCGCTCGGACGACGAACGCAACCAGCAGATCTTCCAGTCGCTGCGAACGCTCGCGACCCACGTCGCCCAGCACCGCAGCGCTTCCTGATCCATGTCTCGATGGCGACTGGCGCTCCTGTTGCTCGCGGGGGTGGCGTATGCCGGCCTCTCGCACTGGATGATGCTGTTCCACGCCACCGAGCCGTGGGCCGTGCTGGTGCTGCTCGGCCCGCTCTGGCTCGCCGCCATGGGCTTCGCCGCCAGCAAGCTCGGCCGCTGGGGCTTTGCCGCCGCGCTGCTGCTCGGCGCGGTGGGCTTCGCGCTGGTGTTCATGGGTGAGGCGGGCGATCCCAATCGGCTCTACGTGTTCCAGCATGTCGCCATCAATGGCCTGTTGGGTGGCTGGTTCGGCGCTTCGCTGCGCGGGCCCGGGCTGCCGTTGATCTCGCAGTTCGCGCAGCGCGTGCATCCGCTCAAGGGCCACATGCTGGCCTACACCACGCAGCTCACGCGCATCTGGACGGTGTATTTCGCGCTGGTGGTCACCTCCTCGGTCGTGGTCTACCTGACGCTGCCTTTCTCGGCCTGGTCGCTGCTCGCGAACGTGCTCACGCCGCTGTCGGTGACGCTGCTCTTCGTCGGCGAACACCTGTTGCGCTATCGGCTGCACCCCGAATTCGAGCGCACGCGGCTGATCGATGCGGTGCGCGCCTTTCAGGGCAGTTCGATCGGCGAGGGCAGCGGGCATCGCTGAACGCGGAGGCGCTTCTTGACTGCCGACAACCGATTGCTGCCCCTCGTGGCCGACCGCGACCTCGACGCCCCGCTGGCGTGGCGTGCGGGCGTGCCCGTGAGCACGCGCCAGTTCCTGGCCGACGTCGCGCGCTTTGCGCCGGTGCTGCCGGCGCAGGGCCCCGCCGTCAATCTCTGCGTCGACCGCTATGCCTTCGCCGTCAGCCTCGCGGCCGCACTCGTGCGCGGCCATGCGAGCCTGCTGCCGCCCGATGCGCGGGCCGACACGCTCGAGCGCCTGCGCGGATCGGCCGCACCCGGCCTGTTTGCACTGACCGACGATGCCGACCAGGCCACGCCCGGCATGCCGCGCGTGCTGATCGAAGACCGCTCCAGCCTCGACGGCGGCGAGCGCCTGGCGATCCCCTCCATCGACGCGAAGCTGCATGCGGTGAGCCTGCTGACCTCCGGCTCCACCGGTGCGCCGCAGCCGCATGCCAAGCGCTGGGAGACCCTGGTCGGCGATGTGGCGGTCGCGGTCGAGCGGCTCGCGAGCCTGCTCGGCAGGCCGTCGCTTGCTGGTCTCACGCTGGTCGCGACCGTGCCGGTGCAGCACAGCTACGGCCTCGAGTCATCGGTGCTGCTGGCGTTGCTGGGCGGCGCCGCGTTCGACAGTGGGCGGCCGTTCTTCCCGGCCGACGTGGCGCGCACGCTGGCCTCGGTGCCGCGGCCGCGCGCACTCGTCACCACGCCGTTCCACCTGAAGACGCTGCTACTCTCGGGCATCGAACTGCCGCCGGTAGACCTGATCCTCTCGGCCACCGCGCCGCTCTCGCCGCAGCTCGCTGCCCAGGCCGAGCAGATGCTCGGCGGCGTGCTGATCGAGATCTACGGCAGCACCGAGTCGGGCCAAGTCGCCACGCGGCGCACCACGCAGAGCGAGGTCTGGGAGAACCTCGGCCAGATCCGCGTGCATGCCGAGCCGGGGGAGGGTGACGGTCCCGAGCGCTTCATCTTCAGCGGCGACTTCCTGCCCGAGCCGACGCCGATGGCCGACGTGCTCGAACTGCTCGACGCGCGCCGCTACCGCCTGCTGGGCCGTGCCAACGACCTGATCCACGTGGCAGGGCGGCGCAGTTCGCTCGCCCACCTCAACTACCACCTCAACAGCATCCCGGGCGTCGAGGACGGCGCCTTCTGGCTGCCCGACGAGGTGGCCGACGGCGTGGTCCGCCCCGTGGCCTTCGTGGTGGCGCCGACGCTGTCGGCCGGCGAGATCATTGCCGCGCTGCGGCAGCGGCTCGAGGCGGTGTTCGTGCCGCGCCGGGTGGTGCAGGTCAAGGCCTTCCCGCGCGAAGGCACCGGCAAGCTCACGGCACGCGCGCTGCGCGAGTTCGCCCTTGCACAGGTGGCCGGCGACGACACGCCGGTGCAGCTCGCGCATCAGGTGCCGGCCGATCATCCCGCCTTTGCCGGCCATTTCCCCGGCCAGCCGCTGCTGCCGGGTGCCCTGATCCTGGCCGAGGTCATGGAGGCCGTGCAGCGGGTGCCGGCCCTGGCCGCGCGGCTCGGCAGCCATCCCATGCTGGCGGCCGCCAAGTTTCTCGCGCCGGTGCGCCCGGGCAGCCTGCTGTCGATCGACCTGCAACCCGAAGCCGGTGCCGCGCGCGGTGTGCGCTTCGACGTGCGCTGCAACGGCGTGGTGGCCGTCACGGGCCGCTGGACCGCCGCGCCAGGATCGGTGTGATGAAGCACACCGGTGAAGAAACGCGCGCCGTGGACGAGGCCGCGCAGGCCGGCCAGCGCGGCAACTGGGCGCATGCGCCCGAGCGCAGCAACATGCTGGCGCTGCGCTTCATCTGCTTCATGGCGGTGGTGTTCGGGCGCCGCATCACGCGCTTGCTGCTGGCGCCGATCAGCCTCTATTTCCTGCTGTTCGCGCCGACGCCGCGCCGGCACATCAAGCGCTACCTGTTCAGGGCCATCGGTCCGCGTGCGGGATGGGTCGACGGCTACCGACTGCTGCACGCTTTCGCGTCCACGGTGCTCGACCGCGTGTATTTCCTGCGCGGGCGCATGGACCTGTTCGACGTGCGGGTCGAAGGCAGCGTCCCGCTCGAGGCCGAGGTGCTCTCGGGCCGCGGCGCCTTCCTGCTCGGGGCCCATTTCGGCAGCTTCGAGGCGATGGGTGCCTGCAAGCAGCACAGCGCGCACCGGCACAAGCTCGGGCTGGCGATGCTGATGTACCCCGACAACGCGCAGCGCATCACGGCCATCCTCAACGCCATCAGCCTGCCCGAGCTTCGGCCGCACGTGATCGCGCTCGGGCGGCCGCATTCGATGCTGGCGCTGCGCGACTGGCTCGACGGCGGCGGCCTGGGCGGCATGCTGGCCGACCGTACGCTGCCGGGCAGCGACGAACAGCCCGCGCAGCAGCGCGGCAAGCAGATCGTGCTGCCGTTCCTCGGCCATCCCGCGCGCTTCGACGACGGACCGTTCCGCCTGGCGGCGCTGCTGCGGCGCAAGGTGTTCTTCATGGCCGGCATCTACGGCGGCGGCGCGCGCTACGATGTCCGCTTCGATCCGCTGGCCGACTTCAGCGAGCGGATCGCCGATCCCGCCGAGCGGGAACGCCGCATCCACGCGGCCGTCGAAGCCTATGCGGCGCGCCTCGAGGCGCTGTGCCGCGCCCATCCGTACAACTGGTTCAACTTTCATGATTTCTGGCTCGAAGACTCGCATTGACCGGCTTGGCAGGAGCCTGCTGCTCGCACTGGCCTGCTGCGCCGCGCCGGCGTGGGCTTTCGACCTGCCTGAACTGATGGGGCTGCTGTCGAAGCAGAAGAGCGGCGAGGCGCGCTTCACCGAGCAGCGCTTCGTACACGGCCTCGAAGGACCGCTCGATGCGCGCGGCACGCTGAGCTTCGAGGCGCCCGATAAGCTGGTGCGCCGAACGCTGTCGCCGCGCGTGGAGACCATGGCGGTCGAAGGCAACACGCTGACGCTCTCGCGCGGCGGCCGCAACCGCGTGCTCACGCTCGACAGCATGCCCGAGCTGCTCGGCCTGGTGGAGGCCATGCGCGGCACGCTCACGGGCGACGGCGCCACGCTGCAGCGCTACTTCCGCAGCACGGTTGGCGGTTCGGCCGCCAACTGGACGCTCGACCTCACGCCGCTCGACAGCCGGCTCGCGTCGCAGATGCGCAGCATCCGCATGACTGGGCGCGCGAGCGAGGTGCTCGGCCTCGAGATGGAGTTCGTCGGCGGCGATCGCTCGGTGATGAACATTTCGCCCGAGCGCGCGGGCGCCGCACCCTCCGCGCCGGCCGGCGCTGCCGGGCGCACCACGCCGTGATCGCGGGCGGCTCGCCTGCGGGGCCGCCCAGCCGCCAGCGCCGCGCGCTGGTGCTGCTGGTGTGGCTGCTGGTCGTGCTTGCGGGCGCGCTGCAGATCGCCCGCACCACGTTCAGTGCCGACCTCTCGGCCTTCCTGCCCCAAAGCCCCGACGCGCGGCAGCAGGTGCTCATCGAGCAGCTGCAGAGTGGCGTCGCCTCGCGCACGCTGATGCTCGGCATCGAGGGCGGCGCCAGTGCCGAGCAGCGTGCCGACGTGTCGCGCGCAGTGGCCCGCACCATGCGCGAGAGCCGGCTCTTCGACCTGGTGCAGAACGGCGACACCGGCGACTGGAGCGAAGCCGGCACCTGGGTCTTCACGCACCGCTACCAGCTGTCGCCGGCCGTGCGCCCCCAGCACTTCACGGTCGAGGGCTTGCGCGATGCGATCAACGAAACCCTTTCGGCGCTTGGCACACCGGCCGGCAACGCGATCAAGCCCTTGCTCGACCGCGACCCGACCGGCGAAACACAGCGCATCGCCATGGAACTGGTGCCGGCCAGCGCGCCGCGCAGCGAGGGCGGCGTCTGGATGTCGCGCACCGCGCCGCGCGCGCTGCTGATCGCCACCACGCATGCCGCCGGCAGCGACCTCGACGCCCAGGCCGTGGCCATCGGCCGGGTGCAGACAGCGTTCGATGCGGCCACGCGAGACATGGGCGAAGCGAAGCCGACGCTGCTCCTGAGCGGACCGCCTGTGTTCTCGGTGCTGAGCCGCGACAAGATCAAGACCGAGGCGGTGAACCTTGCGATCGTCGGCGGCATCGTCATGGGCATCCTGCTGCTGCTGGCTTTCGCATCGCCGCGCGCGCTGGTCATCGCCTTCCTGCCCGTGGCCACGGGCGTGGTGGTGGGCACGGCCGCCGTGAGCCTGGTGTTCGGCTCGGTGCACGGCATGACGCTGGGCTTCGGCAGCACGCTGATCGGGGAGACGGTCGACTACGCCATCTACTACCTGATCCAGGCGCGCGGCGCGGCCGTCGCGGGCACCGGCTGGACGCGCTGGCGCGCAGTGCACTGGCCCACCGTTCGGCTCGGCCTGCTGACCTCGGTGTGCGGCTTCGCCGCGCTGGTGTTCTCGGGCTTTCCGGGGCTCGCGCAGCTCGGCGTGTTCTCGATCGCAGGGCTCGTGGCGGCGGCGCTCGCCACCCGCTATGCGCTTCCGATGCTCGCGCCCGACGGCGCGAGCGGCATGGGCATGCGCAAGTACATGGCGCTGGCCGCCGGCAAGCTCGTTCGCGGCCTGCCGCGCCTGCGCTGGGCCCTGGTCGGGCTCGGCGCGGCGGCGTTCGCGCTCGTCGTCTGGCAGGGCGGCCATCTCTGGCGCGCCGATCTTGGCGCCATGAGCCCGGTGCCCAAGTCGGCCCAGCAGCTCGACGAGATGCTGCGTGCCGATATAGGCACGGGCGACGGCGGCACGCTGGTCGTGGTCCATGGCGCCGACGAGGAAACCGCGCTGCGCAACACCGAGGCCGCGGCCTTACGGCTCGAGGCGCTGGTCGACAAGGGCGAGCTCGGCGGCTTCGAGTCGGTGACGCGCGTGTTGCCGAGCGTGGCGACGCAGGCGGCACGCCTGGCCAGCATTCCCGATGCCAAAACCCTGCGCACGCGGCTCGCCGAAGCCGCAGAGGGTTCGCCGCTGCCGGCGTCGCGCCTCGGGCCGTTCCTGGCCGAGGCCGAGGCGGCGCGCCAGCTCGCGCCGCTACGGCGCGCCGACCTGGCCGGTGGTCCGCTGGGCTCGGTCGTCAACACGCTCATGTACGAACGCCCCGGCGGCGGATGGTCGACGTTGTTGGTGCTGCACCCGGGCCCCCGTTTCGACGCCACGAGGCTCGAGCAGGCCCTGGCCGACGCGCCGCAGGTGCAGGTGGTCGACGTCGGCCGCGAACTGGCCGGGCTCTACAAGCGCTACCTGCACGAAGCCTTCGTGCAGGTGCTGCTCGGTGCGCTGGCGGTGGTGGTGCTGCTCGGCCTCTACCTGCGCTCGGCGTCGCGCCTGATCGCCGTCTGCCAGCCGCTGGTGTTCGCCGTGGTGCTCGTGCTGGGCGGCATGGCCGTGCTGCAGGTGCCGCTCGGCATCCTGCACCTGGTCGGCCTGCTGCTGATCGTGGCGGTCGGTTCGAACTACGCGCTGTTCTTCGACCAGCTGCGCGTGGCCGGACGCGCCGACGAGGACACGCTGGCCTCACTGATGCTCGCCAACCTGACAACCGTGGTGTCGTTTGGGTTGATCGCGATCTCGGACATCCCGGCACTGTCGTCGATCGGCCGCGTGGTGGCGCCGGGCGCCTTGCTCGCGCTGCTGCTGTCGGCCGCGTTCGCGCGTCGGCTCGCGCCGTCGCCGTCATCCGTGCAAGTCTGATGGGAGAATCGCGTCCCATGCCCGCCGCCGCCGTCGCTCGCGAATCCTGGCCCCTGCCGCTGTCCATTCGTGCCAGCGTCGCGCTGCACGTGGCAGCCTTCGGCGCGGGCGCGCTGGTGCCCGGCGCCATGCCCTGGGCCGTCGGCGCCGTTGTGTTGAACCATGCGCTGATCACCGGCGCCGGGCTCACACCGCGCAGCAGCCTGCTCGGCCCGAACGTGACGCGCCTGCCCGAAGCTGCCGGCGTCCGGCGCGAAATGGCGATCACGATCGACGACGGGCCCGACCCCGAGGTCACGCCGAAGGTGCTCGACCTGCTCGACGCGCACGGGCAACGCGCCACGTTCTTCTGCATCGCCGAGCGCGTGCGCGCGCATCCGGCGCTCGCGCGCGAGATCGTGGCCCGCGGCCACAGCATGCAGAACCACACCGCGCGGCACCGTCACAATTTTTCGTTCCTCGGTCCGCGCGGCTTCGCGAGCGAGATCGCGCGGGCGCAAGACATTCTTTTCGAGACCACCGGCGAGCGCCCGACCTGCTTTCGCGCGCCGGCTGGCTTGCGCAATCCGTTTCTCGCGCCCGTGCTGCACCGCCTCGGCCTGTCGCTCGTGAGCTGGACGCGGCGCGGCTTCGACACGCGCGAGGGTGATCCGGTCAAGGTGACGGCGCGCCTGGCCCGCAACCTGCAAGCGCGCGACATCCTGCTTCTGCACGACGGCAACGCCGCGCGCACCGCTTCGGGAAATCCTGTGTTGTTGGAGGTACTGCCCTTGTTGTTCGAACGCCTGCGCGCCGATGGACTGCGCGCCGTGACCCTGCCGGAAGGGCTTCAGTCATGAGCGCAGTGCTGCCTTCGTCGCCCTCGACGACGACCGACGCCGCCTGGCGCGAATTGCACGAGGCCGCCACCGTTCCCTACAAGAAGGGCGGCAGCTTCGCCTGGCACTTCGCACGCGGCAAGCTCGGGCGCGACCCGGTGTTCCGCGGCCTGCTCGAGCGCGGTCTCATCGGCGAGGCGCACCGCCGCGTGGTCGACATCGGCTGCGGCCAGGGCCTGTTCGCGAGCCTGCTGTCGTCGATGAGCCGCATGCAGGCGGCTGGGCGCTGGCCTGCGGCGTGGAAGCCCACCCCGGCGGCGGCCGAGTACACCGGCATCGAACTCATGCCCAAGGACGTGGCGCGCGCCGAAGCATCGATAGGCCACCTGCAGCCTGCACCCCGGCTGGTGTGCGTCGACATGTGCTCGGCAGCGCTGCCGGCCTGCGACCTGGTGGTGATCCTCGACGTGCTGCACTACGTGAACATCGAAGCACAGAACGACGTGCTGCAGCGCGTGCGCGATGCGCTGCGCCACGGCGGCAGCCCCGAAGCCCGGCTGCTGCTGCGCGTGGGCGATGCATCGAGCAAGCGCGGCTTCGCGATCAGCCAGTGGGTCGATCGCACCGTCACGCGCATCCGCGGCCACAAGGTCTCGCCCACCTGGGGCCGGCCGCTGGCCGACTGGGTGGCGGTGCTGCAGCGGCTCGGCTTCCGCGTGCAGAGCATTCCGATGAGCGAAGGCACGCCCTTTGCCAACGTGCTGCTGGTGGCCGACCTGGAGCCCGCGGCATGACGCAGGCACCGGCGACGCTCGACCGCGCCGGCGTCGCGGCGCGCATTCCGCACAGCGGCAGCATGTGCCTGCTCGACCGGCTCGAGCGCTGGGACGCCGAGTCGATCCACTGCAGCACCCGTTCGCACACGCTGGCCGACAACCCGCTGCGCACCGCGGGTGGACTGCTTTCGCCCAATGCGATCGAATATGCGGCGCAGGCCATGGCGCTGCACGGCGGGCTGCTTGCGGCCGAGGGCAGCACGCCATCGGCCGGCTTTCTCGCGAGCGCGCGCCAGGTGCGCCTCGCAGTGGCGCGGCTCGACGACGTGGCCGGGGCGCTGCAGGTACGGGCGCGGCGGCTGTCGGGCGATGCGAACCAGGTGCTTTACGAATTCGCGGTCACGAACAGCGACGACCACGTGCTCGCCGAAGGCCGCGCAGTGGTGGTGCTGAACACGCCGCTCGCAACCGGAGCCAATGCCTCATGAGCCTCGAAGGAAAACGCGCACTGATCACCGGCGCCAGCGGCGCGCTGGGCGCTGCGATGGCCGAGCGCTTGGCGCGCGACGGCGCCACGGTGCTGCTGCACGCGAACTCGCGCCCCGAAGCGGTCGAGCAGCTAGCCGCATCGATCACGGCGGCTGGCGGCAAGGCCGAGTGCCATGTGTTCGACCTGCGCAGCGACGAGGCGTCAGCGGCCGCGTGCGCGCGCATCCTCGAGGCCGGCCCGGTCCAGGTGCTGGTCAACAACGCGGGCGTCCATGACGACGCGGTGCTGCCCGGCATGCGCGCCGAACAGTGGCACAAGGTCATCGATGTCTCGCTCAACGGCTTCTTCCGGGTGACGCAACCCTTGCTGCTGCCTATGATGCGCACGCGCTGGGGCCGCATCCTGAACATCTCTTCGGTGGCCGCGCTCACGGGCAACCGCGGCCAGGTCAACTACGCGGCCGCCAAGGGGGCGCTCAACAGCGCGACCAAGGCGCTGTCGCTCGAAGTGGCGTCGCGCGGCGTGACGGTCAACGCCATCGCGCCGGGCATCATCGCCTCGCCGATGGCCGATTCGGTGTTCGATCCCGAGATGGTGAAACAGATGGTGCCGATGAAGCGCGCCGGCACGCCGCAGGAGGTGGCGGCACTCGCGGCCTTCCTCGCGAGCGACGAGGCGGCCTACATCACGGGGCAGGTGATCTCGATTAACGGCGGGATGATCTGAGCACCGCCGGGCCGTCCTGGAAAAACTAGGGCTGAAAGGGCGCCTTGCCCCGCATCTTGCGAAGCAGCAGCGCCGGCAGCCGCAGCACGAACTCGACCATCAGCCGCGTGTGCATCCACGTCAGCAACAGGTTGTCGCGCCCGTAGCGGAAGTGCGAAACCCCGCCTTCCTCGGCGGTCAGGTACTTGACCGGGGCGTCGATGTTCACCGGCTTGACGCCGCGCCAGGCCAGGCGCACCACGGCCTCGGTATCGAAGTCGAAGCGCCGCATCCATGGCTGGCGCACCATCACGGCGATCAGGTCGGCCACCGGATACACGCGAAAGCCGTAGAGCGAATCGCCGACGCCCGCGAACAGCGTCTCGAGCTGCGTCCAGCCATTGGACACACGCCGCCCGCGCACGCGCAAGAGCGGTGCAGAAGCGTCGAACACCGGCCGCCCGAGCACCATGGTCTCAGGCCGGGCCTGAGAGGCGGTCATGAAGGCTGGAATCAGGTCGGCCGGGTGCTGGCCGTCGGAATCCATGGTGAGGGCATGCGTGAAGCCGGCCTCGCGCGCGGCCTGCAGCCCGTGCAGCACAGCCGCGCCCTTGCCCTGGTTCTCGGGCAGCAGCGACACGCGCAGGCCCGGATCGTGCGCGGCCATCTGCTGCAGGCGCTCGCCGGTGCCGTCGGTGCTGCCGTCGACCACCACCCAGACCGGATTCCACTGCGCGCGGGCCGCTTCAACGGTCGAGAAAAGGCGTTCGCCCGTGTTGTAGCTGGGAATCAGGACAAGGTGTGTGCGCGAGGCGTCTGGCATGCGGGGGACGCGTCGGAGGCGCGCTGTTCCATATGTTGGCGAAAGTACTGCTCGAGTTCCGCTTGCAGCGCGTCGCTGTTCTGCGTGGGTGCAAAGCGCTGCCCGAGGCGCAGCGTGAAGACGATCGGGAAAGGCGGCAGCCGCCAGAGGGGCCAGCCCTTGCTCAGGTACGGCGAATCGGTGTCGATGAACACGGTCTGGATCGGCGCCTGCGCGAGCTTGGCGATCAGCGTCACGCCGGAGCGGAACGGATTGAGCGGCGGCGTGACCGTGCGCGTGCCCTCGGGAAAGATCACCAGCTGGCCACCGTTGCGCAGGTCGGCCACCGCGAGCCGCACCATCGTGCGCGCCGACTCGTTGCTGATGTAGCGCGCGAGCCGTGCGCCCGCCCCGAGGAAGATGTTGCGCAGTAAATCGGCTTTCATGATGCAGGCGCTGCGCGGCAGCCGCGCCACTAGCAGCAGGGCGTCGAGCATGGTCGGGTGATTGGCCACGAAGATCACGCCGGGCTCGTCGCGCATCGAATCGAGGCAGCTTGCGTCGATGCGCATCATGCCGGTCGCCGAGGCCACGCCCCAGAACATGCGGTAGGCCCGGGCGATGGTCGCGCGGCCCAGCGTGCGCGCCGGCGCCTCCGGCAGCACCGGATAGAGCAGCATCGCGATCACGTTCCAGGTCAGCGAGACCAGCCCCAGGAAGAACAGCTGCACATACAGCATCAACGCGAGCGGAATGGCCGTGAGAATGCGCAGCACGCGGTTCATCGACATGGTGGAGGTCGCTGGTCCCGTCGGTCGCGCGGACTCAGGCCCGCAGCCGACCTGGGGCCACCGCATGCGCCTCGATCTCGACCAGCAGGTCGCTGCGGCAGATGTCCGCCTCCAGGTAGACCGCGTGGCGAACCATCGGTGCGTCAGGGCCGAGAGCCTGCTCGATCACGCCGCGCACCTTGTCTGCATCAGCCGGATGGCGCACGTAGACGACGCAGTCGAGCATCGCGAGCGAGAACCCGGCGTTCGCCTGCCCGTTGGCGGCCGCGATCACGGCCTCGAGGTTGCGCAGCGTCTCGCGCGTCTGCTCGAACACGTCGCCCGGGTGCACGGTTTCGTGGCCCACGATGCTGGCGGTGCCTGAAATGAAGAGGGCCACGTCGCCGTTGCCGATCTCGGCCAGTGCGGCCCGCGAGAAGGTGGGCGAACGCGGGCCGTAGGTGTCGGGGTAGCGGTAGGCCGAGACCTGGCGCGGGTTCTCGACCGGCAGCGGCGCGGTCTGGCCGGCCAGGAAGCGGATCGACAGCGCGCCCTGGTGGATGCCGAGCGCGCAGGCCGCCGGGGCGCCCTCGAAGGCGGCGCGGCCGGCCTCGAGGAAAGCCTCCTGGCGCCCCAGGTTGAACTGCCGGTAGCGCTCGAGCCCGCCGCCGTCGGCGTTGATCTGGGGCAGGTAGTTCCAGATGCGCAGCAGGTGCGGCGCGCCGGCCTGCGCGAGGGTCTTGAACAGGTCGCGGTAGGCCCGGTGCGCGAGCTCGGCCAGGCCTTGTTTCTCGGTCGCCTCGTCGAGGTCGATGGCGCCGAGCAGCCATTCGCCGTCGCTGCGCCAGCGCGCAATGCCGGTGGTGCCCGATTCGACCGGGCGCGCGCCGCCCACATGCCAGACGTCGGCCATCGCGCCGCGCTCGGAGAGCACGCGGGCGTTCACGGTCGGCATCCAGGCGACGCCGTGCGGCGTGCCGTAGCCGAGCGCGGCGAAGGGGGCGCTGCCGCTGGCGGCCAGCGCGAGGCTGTCGGGCAGCGAAAGGCGCTCGACGCGCAGCGGGGAAAGAGGGCTTTCTTTCTGCATGCTCAACCGGCCTTTTCGACAGCGTCGCCGTCGGGTTTGCGTGCCATGTACTCGGAGAAGACGCCCAGGCTCGCATGGCGGCGCACGTCGGTGAAGCCGGCGGCGCACAGAGCCTCGAGCACGCGCTCCGGCGGAATGCAGGCCTCGATCGTGTCCCAGTAGTAGCGCCACAACTCCGAGGTGTTGCTGCGGCGGCCGACCACGCGCGCGATCAGCGGCACCACCGCACGCATGTAGCCCTTGAGCAGAGCGGTCGCGATGCGGCCGCGCGGCTTCGTGATCTCGAGCACCACGACGCGGCCGCCGGGACGCAGCACGCGGTGGAATTCGCCGAACGCGGCTGCCACGTCGCTGATGTGGCGCATGGCATAGCCCATGCTCACGAAGTCGCAACTCGCATCGGGCCGGGGCAGGGCTTCCGCCACGCCCGGTACCAGTTCCACGCCCGGCAGGTCGATCTGCGCCATCATGCCCACGCTCGGGTCGACGCCGACCAGCCGCCCGGTGGGGCCGATGATCCGCAGCGCCTCGCGGGCGACCAGTCCGGTGCCGATGCCGACGTCGAGCACCTCGGCGCCCGGCACCAGGCCGGCCTGCGACAGGGCGGCGCGCCGGTACGACGGACCGGTGCCGAAGGCGAGCACGCTTTCGATGCGGTCGTAGTCGGCGGCGGTGCTGTCGAAGATGCGCCGCAGGAACGCCTGATGCTCTGCCTCGTTCTTGTAGTAAAGCGGCAACGGGGTGTGCGGCGGCAGGATGGTCGGATTCCCGGGCCCGACAGAAGGCGATGGCGTCATCGAGGGATTATCACCAAAAGACATGGCCGCTTTTTGGCACGGTCGTGCGGGCCGTTGTGTTCGGCGGACAGTAAACTCGCAACCTGCTTTGAAAACACAAGATTGCGAGATAGGAAGTCATGGCCGGACACAGCAAATGGGCGAACATTCAGCACCGCAAGGGCCGCCAGGACGAGAAGCGCGGCAAGCTCTGGACCCGCGCCATTCGCGAGATCATGGTCGCCGCGCGCGCTGGTGGCGGTGACCTCAGCGCCAACCCGCGGCTGCGGCTCGCGGTCGAGAAGGCCAAGGCCGTCAACCTGCCCGCCGACACCGTCAAGCGCAACATCGACAAGGCCACCGGCAACCTCGAAGGCGTGAACTACGAGGAAATCCGTTACGAGGGCTACGGCATCGGCGGCGCCGCGATCATCGTCGACACCATGACCGACAACCGCGTGCGCACCGTGGCCGAGGTGCGCCACGCGTTCGCCAAGCACGGCGGCAACATGGGCACCGAAGGCTCTGTGGCCTTCCAGTTCAAGCACTGCGGCCAGATCATCTTCGCGCCGGGCACCGACGAGGACAAGGTCATGGAAGTGGCGCTCGAGGCCGGCGCGGAAGACGTCGTCACCGACGACGACGGCGCCATCGAGGTGCTCACCGCAGTGGGCGACTTCGAGGCCGTCAAGGCGGCGCTCGAGGCCGCGGGCCTGGCGCCCGGGGTGGCCGAGGTCACCATGCGCGCCGAGAACACCGTCGAAGTCGCCGGCGAGGACGCCGCCCGCATGCAGAAGCTGCTCGACGTGCTCGAGGACCTGGACGACGTCCAGGAGGTCTATCACAACGCGGCGCTTTCCGAATGACAGACAGGCAACAGCAACGAACGAAGGCGCGCGCATGAAGGTACTGGTCATCGGGGGAGGGGGCCGCGAGCACGCGCTCGCATGGCGGCTCGCGCAGTCCACCCGCGTGAGCCGCATCTACGTGGCGCCCGGCAACGGCGGCACCGCGAGCGACACGCGCTACGACTGCATCGACATCATCGAGCCTGCCGCGCTGCGCGAGTGGGCCATCAAGGAAAAGATCGCACTCACCGTGGTCGGCCCCGAGGCGCCGCTCGCGGCTGGCGTGGTCGATGAATTCCGCGCGCACGGCTTGCGGATCTTCGGCCCCACGCAGGCGGCCGCGCAGCTCGAGAGCTCGAAGGCCTTTTCCAAGGCCTTCATGAAGCGCCACAAGATCCCCACGGCCGAGTACGAAGCCTTCACCGATGCCGCCGCGGCGCATGCCTACATCGACGCCAAGGGCGCGCCGATCGTCGTCAAGGCCGACGGACTCGCGGCCGGCAAGGGCGTGGTCGTGGCCATGACCGCCGAGGAAGCGCACGAGGCGGTCGACTTCATGCTGGTCGACAACAAGTTCGGCGTGTCGCACAACGAAGGCGGCGCGCGCGTCGTCATCGAAGAATTCCTGCAGGGCGAAGAAGCCAGCTTCATCGTCCTGTGCGACGGCAAGAACGTCACTGCGCTGGCCACCAGCCAGGACCACAAGCGCCTGCTCGACGGCGACGAAGGCCCGAACACGGGCGGAATGGGCGCGTACTCGCCCGCGCCGGTGGTCACCGCCGAAATCCATGCGCGCGCCATGCGCGAGATCATCCTGCCGACCATCCGCGGCATGGAAAAAGACGGCATTCCGTACACGGGGTTCCTGTACGCCGGCCTGATGATCGACGCCAATGGCCAGCCCAAGACGCTCGAATTCAACTGCCGCATGGGCGACCCCGAGACGCAGCCGATCATGATGCGGCTCAAGTCCGACCTGTTCGAGGTGTTCTGGCATGCCACCGACGGCACGCTCGACCAGGTCGAGCTGCAGTGGGACCGGCGCGTGGCGCTCGGCGTGGTGATGGCCGCGCACGGCTACCCGCTCTCGCCGCGCAAGGGCGACCGCATCACCGGCATCCCGGCCGAGGCGCCCGATGCCGTGGTGTTCCACGCCGGCACGGCGCTGAACGACGGCGAGCTCAAGACCAGCGGCGGCCGCGTGCTCTGCGTGACCGTGCTGGCCGACAGCGTCAAGCAGGCGCAGCAGCGGGTCTACGAGGTCGCTGCGCGCATCAACTTCGACGGTGCGCAATACCGCAGAGACATCGGCCACCGCGCGGTGCAGCCGCGCAACCCGCCGCAGGCCTGATGCAGCAGACAGACCCGGCAGCAGTCGGCGACTACCTGCGCAAGCTCCAGCAGGAGATCGTCGCGGCGGTCGAGGCCGCCGATGGCGGCACCTGCACGCGTGACGCCTGGCAGAAGGCGCCCGGCGAAGCGCTGCAGGGCAGCGGCCTGACCTGCATCCTCGAAGGCGGCGATCTGTTCGAGCGCGCCGGCTGTGGCTTCTCGCAGGTGCGCGGGCCGAAGCTGCCGCCATCGGCCACGCAGAACCGGCCCGAACTCGCGGGCGCGCCCTTCGAGGCCATGGGGGTCTCGCTGGTGTTCCATCCGCGCAATCCGTACGTGCCGATCGTGCACATGAACGTGCGCATGCTGGCCGCGCTGCCCGAAGGCAACGACCCCGTGTGCTGGTTCGGCGGCGGCATGGACCTGACGCCCTGCTACGGCTTCGAGGACGATGCGGTGCATTTCCACACCGCCTGCCGCGATGCGCTTGCGGCCTTCGGCGACGACAAGTACCCGCGCTTCAAGACCTGGTGCGACGAGTATTTCTTTCTCAAGCACCGCAACGAGCAGCGCGGCGTGGGCGGCATCTTCTTCGACGATTTCGCCGAAGGCGGATTCGAGAACGGCTTCGCGCTGCTGCGCGCCGTTGGCAACGCCTTTGTGCCGGCCTACCTGCCGATCGTCGAGCGCCGCCGCGCAATGCCCTGGGGCGAGCGCGAGCGCGCGTTCCAGCTGTACCGGCGTGGCCGCTATGTCGAATTCAACCTCGTGTGGGACCGCGGCACGCACTTCGGCCTGCAGTCGGGCGGGCGCACCGAGTCGATCCTGCTGTCGATGCCGCCGCTGGCGAGCTGGGCCTATCGCCAAGAGCCCGAGCCCGGCAGCCCCGAAGCGGCGCTGTACAGCGACTTCATCGTGCGGCGCGACTGGCTGTGAGCACGAGCGCACCGGCCGAAGGCAGGGCGCCGCGCATCGGCGTCTTCGGCGGCGCCTTCGATCCGCCGCACAACGCCCACGTGGCGCTGGCCGGGGCCGCGCTGTCGCAGCTCGGCCTGGCCGAACTGCACGTCGTCCCGACGGGGCAGGCCTGGCACAAGACGCGCGCGTTGACGCCGGCCCAAGACCGCCTTGCGATGGCGCAACTGGCGTTCTCGGGATTGGAGGGCACCGTGGTGGTCGACAGCCGTGAAGTGTTGCGCGACGGCCCCACCTACACGCTCGACACCTTGCATGAGCTGCAGCAGGAGCAGCCCGGCGCCCAGCTGGTGCTGATCATGGGCGCCGACCAGGCGCATGCGCTGCCGACCTGGCATGGCTGGCAGGCTATACTCGGCATTGCTATTGTTTCTGTAGCGTATCGCGCATTGTCGACGGGCAGCACCGCCCGTTTCGACCCGAAGATGCTGCCAGGCCTGCCGGCCGGCGCGCGTTTCGAGGCGCTCGAATTGCCCGCCATGGACACCAGCGCCACCGACATCCGGCGGCGAGCCGCGCTCGGCGAGGACATTTCCTCGCTGGTTCCGCCCGCCGTTGCACGCTATATTGACCAACACCACCTCTACCGCTCTGCCTGATGACCACTGAAGCCGCCGCCAAGAAAGACACCCAGAAACTCCAACGGGCCATCATCGATGGGCTCGAAGACGTCAAGGCGCAGGACATCCAGGTTTTCGACACCGAGCATCTCTCGCCGCTGTTCGAGCGCGTGATCGTGGCGTCGGGTTCCTCGAACCGCCAGACCAAGGCGCTCGCCTCGAGCGTTCGCGATGCGGTGCGCGAGGCCGGCTTCCCCAAGCCGCGCATCGAGGGCGAGGACAACGGCGAGTGGATCATCGTGGACTGCGGCGCCGCGGTCGCGCACATCATGCAGCCCGCCATCCGCCAGTACTACCACCTGGAAGAGATCTGGGGCGACAAGCCGGTGCGCGCCAAGCTGGGCGGCAGCAAGCCCGTGGTCGCGAAGGCTTCGGCACCGAGCGAAGACGAGACGAAGAAGCCCGCCGCCAAGCAGCCGAGCCTGCGCCGCGCGAGCGCGGCCAAGACCGCGGTCCGCGCCGCCGAGCAGGAAGCCAAGGCCGAGAAGGCCGCCCGCGCCCCCGCGAAGAAGATGGCCGCAAGGAAGTCGCCCGCGAGGAAGACTGGCACCGCCAGCGCGCGCGTGCCGGTCAAGGTGGTCGGCAAGCCGGCCGCCAAGAAGACCGCGGCCAAGAAGGCGCCTGCCAAGAAGGCGCCAGCCCGCCGCGCATGAAGCTGCTGGTGGTCGCCGTCGGGCAGCGCATGCCCGACTGGGCGCAGACTGCCTGGGACGACTACGCGAAGCGCTTCCCACCAGAACTCAAGCTCGAACTGCGGGCTGTCAAGACCGAACCTCGTGGCTCCAAGTCGCTCGAGACGCTGTATGCGGCCGAGCGCGAGCGCATCGAGGGGGCGATCGCCCGCGGCATGCGCATCGTCGTCCTCGATGAGCGCGGCACCGCACTCACCACCAAGGCGATGGCCGCGCGGCTCTCGGCCTGGCAGGGCGAGGGCGACGACGTGGCGCTCGTCATCGGCGGCCCCGACGGGCTCGATCCGGCTTTCAAGGCTGCGGCGCACGAACGCATCCGCCTGTCCGACCTGACGCTGCCGCACGCGATGGCGCGCGTGCTGCTCGTCGAGCAGCTCTACCGCGCCTGGTCGGTCAACGCGGGGCACCCCTACCACCGGGAATGACCGACGTTGTCTGCTGAATTCATCTATCTCGCATCGCAAAGCCCGCGCCGGGCGCAGCTGCTCGGACAGTTCGGCGTGCGCCACGAACTGCTGTTGCCCGGACCCGACGAAGACGCGGAATCGCTCGAGGCGGTGCTGCCCGGCGAATCGCCGACGGCCTATGTGCAGCGCGTGACCGCGTTGAAGCTCGATGCCGCCGTCGCGCGACAGAAGCGACTTGCACTCGCCGACGCGCCCGTGCTCTGCGCCGACACCACGGTGGCACTCGGGCGCCGCATCCTCGGCAAGCCCGAGGGCGTGCGCGATGCCGAGCGCATGCTCGCGCTGCTGTCCGGCACCACCCACCGCGTGCTCACCGCGGTGGCGCTGCAGCAAGGCCGCCGGCGCCATGCGGCGCTCAGCGTGTCGCGCGTGCGCTTCGCTCCCATGACGAAGGCGCAGATCGCACGCTATGCCGCGAGCGGCGAGCCGCTCGGCAAGGCCGGTGCGTATGCGATCCAGGGGGCGGCGACCGCCTTCGTCGAGCACATCAGCGGGTCCTATTCGGGCATCATGGGACTCCCCATGTTCGAGACGGCGCAGCTGTTGCGGCGCGCCGGCTTCATCGTTTAAAGGTCTCATGCAAGACATCCTGATCAACTGGTCCCCGCAGGAGACCCGCGTGGCGCTGGTCGAGCACGGCGCGGTGCAGGAGCTGCACGTCGAGCGCACGCTCGAGCGCGGCCTCGTCGGCAACGTCTACCTGGGCAAGGTCTCGCGCGTGCTGCCGGGCATGCAGTCGGCCTTCATCGACGTGGGCCTCGAGCGCACGGCCTTCCTGCACGTCGCCGACATCGTGGCGCCGTTCACGCCCGGCTCGCGCCCGAGCGCGCCCGCGCCCGAGCGCGACCACCGCAACGGCGCTCCGATGGTGCCGATCGAGAAGCAGGTGTTCGAAGGCCAGTCGCTATTGGTGCAGGTCATCAAGGACCCGATCGGCACCAAGGGTGCGCGGCTGTCGACGCAGATCAGCATCGCCGGGCGGCTCTTGGTCTTCCTGCCGCAGGACAACCACATCGGCGTGTCGCAGAAGATCCCCGCCGACCAGCGCGAGTCGCTGCGCACGCGCATGCTCGCGCTGATCGAGGCCGCCGCGGCGGCCGACAGCGGCGGCGTGGTGCCGGCCAACACCGGCGGCTTCATCCTGCGCACCAATGGCGAGGACGCGTCGGACGCCGAGCTGGCCGAAGACATCGCGTACCTGCGAAAGACCTGGTCGCGCATCCGCGAAGCCTCGAGCAAGACGCCGCCGATGTCGCTGCTGCACCAGGACCTGAGCCTGCTGCAGCGCGTGCTGCGCGACATGACCAGCGAGGACACGCAGACCATCCGCATCGATTCGCGCGAGCAGTTCGAAGTGCTGCTCAAGTTCGGCCTCGAATACATGCCGCAGGCTGCCGGCAAGCTGCAGCACTACAAGGGCGAGCGGCCGATCTTCGACCTGTATTCGGTGGACGAGGAAATCGCCAAGGCGCTGGGCCGCCGCGTCGATCTCAAGTCGGGCGGCTACCTCGTGGTGGACCAGACCGAGGCGCTCACCACGGTCGACGTGAACACCGGCGGCTTCGTCGGCGCGCGCAATTTCGACGACACGATCTTCAAGACCAACCTCGAGGCCGCGCAGGCCATTGCGCGCCAGCTGCGGCTGCGCAACCTGGGCGGCATCGTCATCGTCGACTTCATCGACATGGCGCGCGACGACCATCGCGAGCAGGTGCTGGCCGAGTTCCGCAAGCAACTCGCGCGTGATCGCGTCAAGACCACGGCCGGCGGTTTCTCGCAGCTCGGCCTGGTCGAGATGACGCGCAAGCGCACCCGCGAATCGCTGGCGCACATGCTCTGCGAGCCGTGCGCGGCCTGCGGCGGCCAGGGCATCGTGAAGACCGCGCGCAGCGTCGCCTACGACGCGATGCGCGAGATCCTGCGCGAGGCGCGGCAGTTCACGCCGCGCGAGTTCCGCATCGTGGCCGCGCCGCAGGTGATCGAACTGTTCCTCGACGAAGAGAGCCAGCACCTGGCCGGGCTCAGCGACTTCATCGGCAAGCCGATCTCGCTGCAGTCGGAGCAGGCGATCGGGCAGGGGCAGTACGACATCGTGCTGCTTTGAGGCGTTGAGCGAAAGGCGGCGCGTGCCGCCGCGCCACCAGAGCGGTCAGAGCGTCGGGGCCTGGCCCGCCGGCGTCGTGCGCATCGCCGTGGTCTGCAGGCGGGCGTAGAGCCCGTCGAGCGCCATGAGCTGCGCATGGCTGCCTTGTTCGACCACGCGGCCATGTTCCATCACGACGATGCGGTCCGCATGCTGGACCGTCGAGAGGCGGTGCGCGACGATCAGCGTGGTGCGGTTCTGCATCAGGCGCTGCAGAGCGTCCTGCACCAGCCGCTCCGATTCGGTGTCGAGCGCCGAGGTGGCCTCGTCGAGCAGCAGGATCGGGGCGTTCTTGTAGAGAGCGCGCGCGATCGCCAGGCGTTGGCGCTGGCCGCCAGAGAGCTGGGTCGCGTTGTGGCCGAGCACGGTGTCGATGCCCTGCGGCAACCCCTCGACATGGCTCGCCAGGTTGGCGGCGTCCACGCACGCCTGAACGCGCGCGCGGTCGATCTCCGCATCGGCGCCGAGCGCCACGTTGGCCGCCAATGTGTCGTTGAGCATCACTACGTCCTGGCTCACCATGGCGAACTGCGAGCGCAGGCTTCCGAGCGACCAGTCGGCGATGTCGTGGCCGTCGAGCAGCACCTGCCCGCCGCTCGGCAGCACGAAGCGCGGCAGCAGGTTCATCAGCGTGGTCTTGCCCGAGCCAGACGGCCCGACGAAGGCCACGCTCTGGCCCGGCTCGATTGCCAGGATCACACCGTCGAGCGCCGGGCGCTCGTCGTCGCCGCGGTAGTTCACGCGTGCGTCCTTGAACTCGATGCGGCCCTGGGCGCGGTCCACGGCGAAACGGCCCTGCGGCTCGGTTGGCACCTCGTCGACCAGTGCGAGGCCGCGCTCAAGCGCCGCCAGGCCCCGCGTGATCGGACCGGCTACTTCGGCCAGCCTCCGGATCGGTGCGATCAGCATCAGCATGGCCGTGATGTAGGCGACGAAGCCGCCGACCGTGAAGCCCTGCTCGCCGCTCTGCCAGAGCGCGATCATCACCACCACCGACAGCGCAAGCGCGGCCATCATCTGCGTGAGCGGCGTGGTCGCGGCCTGGGCAATGGTCGACTTGACCGCGAGCCGGTTGAGCCGCTGGCTCAGCTGTTCGAAGCGCCGGGCCTGCGCCGCCTCGGCGCCATGCAGGCGCACCATGCGGTGCGCGAGCACGTTCTCCTCGACCACATAGGCCAGCTCGTCGGTGGCCTGCTGGCCCTGCTGCGTGAGCTTGTAGAGCCGCTTCGAGAACACCTTCATGATCCAGGAGATGCTCGGCACGAGGAAGGCCACGATGAGCGTGAGCTTCCAGTTGAGATAGACAAGGTAGCCCAGCAGCGCCACCAGCGTGAAGCCGTCGCGCGACAGCCCGAGCAGCGCCTGCACCAGCAGCAGCGCGCCGGTCTGCACCTCGTAGACCACCGTGTTCGACAGCGTGCTGGCCGACTGGCGCGCGAACAGCGCGAGCTCGGCGCCGAGCAGCCGCTCGAACAGCACGCGACGCAGGCGCTGCATGCCTTCGTTCGCGATGCGCGAGAGCGCGTACTGCGAGATGAATTGCGCGACGCCGCGCACCGCGAACAGCAGCAGCACCGCCGCGGGTATGAACCACAGCGGCATCTGGCCCTTGGTGAAGCCGCGGTCGAGCAGCGGCTTGAGCAGCGCGGCCATCAAGGGCTCGGTGAGCGCCGCGAGCATCGCACCGATCAGGCCCAGCGCCCACCATTGGCGCGAGCCGCCGAACCAGGTCATGAGACGCGCCAGCCGTCGGATCAGGGGAGGGCGTGCGGGGGTCTCGCTGCCGGGGGATGCTTGCATGGCCGGGAATTCTACGGGGCGCCTGTCGGCGCCCAGGATGGCCGCCGTGTAGGACCGCTTCGCCCGATACACGTTTTGTGACGGCAACGTCGAGCCAGTGTGTAACATGTGGGTCGTTGCACCGGGGAGAACTTTCTTACCCCGAAACCTCTCCGAACCGCATGAACAAGCCGTTGTCAGTTTCCATTCCAACTCCTTCTTCATCGCTTTTTGCGCGCCGCTCGCTGATCGCGGCATTGGCTGCGACGCCCGTGCTGCCCGCGCTCGCCCAGTTCCGGGTCGAGGTCTCGGGCGTCGGGCTCACGCAGCTCCCGATTGCGCTGGTTCCCTTCAAGGGCCAGGACGCCTCGCCGCAGAAGATTTCCGAAATCGTCCAGGCCGACCTCGAACGCAGCGGCCAGTTCCGTGGCGTCGATGCTTCGGGCCAGGCGCTCGACGAGGCCTCGCGCCCGGATCTGTCGCTGTGGCGCCAGCGCACCGCGGATTCGCTCGTCGTCGGCAGCGTGGCGCGGCTTGGCGACGGCCGCTACGACGTTCGCTTCCGTCTCTGGGACGTGGTGCGCGGACAGGACCTCGGTGGCCAGAGCTACACCGTGCCGCAGGGCGACCTGCGGCTCGCGTCGCACCGCATCGCCGACTACGTCTACGAGAAGCTCACGGGCGACAAGGGCATCTTCTCCACCCGCATCGCATACGTCACCAAGGGCGGCAGCCGCTACTCACTCTGGGTGGCCGATGCCGACGGCGAGAACGCGCAGGCCGCGCTCGCGAGCCCCGAGCCGATCATCTCGCCGGTCTGGTCGTCCAACGGACAGCAGCTCGCGTACGTTTCGTTCGAATCCCGCAAGCCCGTGGTGTACGTCCACAACGTGGCCAATGGCCAGCGCCGTCTGCTCGCGAACTTCCGCGGCTCCAACAGCGCGCCGGCCTGGGCGCCCAACGGAAGCTCGCTGGCCGTCACGCTCAGCCGCGACGGTGGCTCGCAGCTCTATACGATTCCCGCGGGCGGCGGCGAGCCGCGCCGGCTCACGCAGAGCGCCAGCATCGACACCGAGCCGGTCTACTCAGCCGACGGCAGCACGATCTACTTCGTCAGCGACCGCGGCGGTGCGCCGCAGATATACCGGATGGGCGCCAGCGGCGGTGCCCCCACCCGGGTCACCTTCAGCGGAACCTACAACATTTCTCCTTCTGTCAGCGGCGATGGCCGGTGGTTGGCCTACATCTCACGCGTAGGCGGTGCCTTCAAACTCCACGTGATGGAATTGGCGACCGGCAATGTCACGGCCATCACCGACACGTCCGCAGACGAAAGCCCGAGTTTTGCGCCCAACAGCAAGCTCATCGTCTACGCAACGAACCTGCAAGGTCGCGAAGCGCTCATGACGACGACGCTGGACGGAAAGATCAAGGCACGGTTGGCGGGACGGGCGGGAGACATAAGAGAACCGGACTGGGGTCCGTTTCAAAAGCAATGACCAAGAGTTTTTTTGAGGAGTTCCAATGTTGAAACGTACGATTTATTCGCTGGCGATCGTGGCCCTGATTGCCGGTTGCTCGTCGGGCACCAAGCTCAACGACACGCCCGTCACTGACAGCTCCGGCATGGCCGGCGGCGCCGGCCAGCAGGGCAGCGCGAGCGCAGTGGCACCCGTCACCATCGACCCCAATGCCAGCACCGCGCAAGGTCCGATGGGCGTCGAACGGATCGTGTATTTCGATTACGACAGCTACACCGTCAAGCCCGAATTCCAGTCGGTGGTCGACGGCCATGCCCGCTTCCTGCGCGCCAACAACCAGCGCCGCATCTCGATCGAAGGCCACACCGACGATCGCGGCGGCCGCGAGTACAACCTCGCGCTCGGCCAGAAGCGTTCTGAAGCCGTTCGCCGCGCGCTCACGCTGCTGGGCGTGAACGATGCGCAGATCGAAGCTGTGAGCTTTGGCAAGGAAAAGCCGGCGGTGCAGGGTTCGGGTGAAGACGCCTGGGCGCAGAACCGTCGCGCTGAAATCCGCTACACCCGGTGATGCAGCCATCCTTGTGGCGTGGTGCGGCCCTGGCGGCCGCCTTGCTCTGCGCATCGGCAGGGTCGCAGGCTGCCTTGTTCGAGGATGACGAGGCGCGCCGCGCCATCCTCGACCTGCGCCAGCGTGTCGAGGCCATGCGCCAGCAGACCGACCAGCGCCTTGCCGACGAGAACGGTCAGCTGCGGCGCAGCTTGCTCGACCTGCAGACCCAGATCGAGCAGATGCGCGGCGACCTCGCACGCATGACTGGCCAGAACGAGCAGCTCCAGCGCACCGTCAGCGAACTCCAGTCGCGCCAGACCACCATCGACGACCGGCTCAAGCAGACCGAACCGACCAAGGTCTCGGTCGACGGCCGCGAGTTCAATGCCGATCCGAGCGAGAAGGCGGATTTCGACGCCGCACTCGGCATCTTCCGCGCCGGCCAGTTCGCGCAGGCGCAGACCGCCTTCGCCGAATTCGTCAAACGCTATCCGCAAAGCGGCTACAACGCCTCGGCGCTGTTCTGGCTCGGCAACGCGCAGTACGCCACTCGCAACTACAACGAGGCCATCGCGAACTTCCGTTCCATGCTCTCGCTCGCGCCCGACCACGCCAAAGCCCCTGAGGCCGTGCTGTCGATCGCCAACTGCCAGATCGAACTCAAGGACACGCGCGCCGCCCGGCGCACGCTGGAAGACCTGACCAAGGCCTATCCGCAGTCCGAAGCCGCACAGGCCGGCCGCGAGCGTCTCTCGCGCCTGCGCTGATCCACGGCGGAGCCCTCCGCTTGAGCGCAGCAGCAGCAAGCCTTCCCGAAGAAACCTCGCGCGCCGCCGCGGCTGTCGTCACCCACGACACCGCAGCGGCGCCTGATTTCGCGCGACGCTTCGGCGGGCTCGAGCGGCTTTACGGCGTGGCGGGCGCCGCGCGCATCCGCGGTGCGCACGTGCTCGTCGCGGGCATCGGCGGCGTTGGCTCGTGGGCCGTCGAGGCGCTGGCGCGCAGTGGCGTAGGGCGCCTGACGCTGATCGATCTCGACCATGTGTCGGAGTCGAACATCAACCGCCAGATCCATGCGCTTGAGTCCACCGTCGGCCAGGCCAAGGTCGAGGCCATGCGCGAGCGCATTGCGCAGATCAACCCCGAATGCCAGGTGCTTGCGCTCGACGAATTCGTCGAGCCGGACAACTGGCAGGCGCTGCTCGAGGCATCGCAAGCGGCCAACGGGCCCGTCACCGCTGTCGTCGACGCTTGCGACCAGGTGAAGGCCAAGCTTGCGATGGCCGCATGGGCGCGCGCCGCGCGCACGGCCACGTTCGTCACTGTCGGCGCGGCGGGCGGCAAGCGGCAGGCGCACAAGGTCGACGTCGACGATCTCTCGCTCGTCACACACGACCCGCTGCTGGCACAGCTGCGGCAGCGCCTTCGCAAGCAGCACGGCGCCCCGCGCGAGGGCCGCAAGATCGGCGTGACCTGTGTCTTCAGCCGCGAGAGCGTCGCGCCGCCCGATGCCTCTTGCGCCATCGAGGGCGACGGCTCGCTCAACTGCCGCGGCTACGGTTCGGTGGTCAGCGTGACCGCGACCTTCGGCCAATGCGCGGCAGGTTGGGTGCTCGACAAAATAGCGAGCCACGCCGCGCTATAATCTTTGGCTTTGCCGGATCGGATCCGGCAAGAGCGAAAAAAGAAGAAGTGAAAAAGAAGAAGTGAAGAGTGAGTGAATGGTTTCGGGACGTTAGCTCAGTTGGTAGAGCAGCGGACTTTTAATCCGTTGGTCACAAGTTCGAATCTTGTACGTCCTACCAGACCCACTCCAAGGTCGCCAATTGCAGCATGCAGTTGGCGATTTTTTTTGGCTTGCGTGGTGAGGCAACTTGCTGGCCCTCGATGCGTCGGCAGTTCGACACCGGCCCTCAATCCTCGTCTTCCCACTTCCCCACCACGGTGCCAAGCACCGAGAACGCCACCCGGATCGGCTCGTGCTTGGGGTTCAGCGGTAGGAGCCAGCGGCGGCCGTCTTCGTTCTTGAAGGACTTGAAGGTGATGTCGCCGGTTTCGTCGAGCCTGGCGATGATGCGGTCGCCGTCCTCGGGCGTGGTCAGTCGGGTGTCGACGAAGACGATCGACCCCGCGGGGTAGCTTTTCAGGTGCCCGCTCGGCGCGGTCATGCTGTCGCCTCGCACGCGCAGCGCGTAGGTGTGGCCGGGGCTGTGGTAGGCGATGCAGGGCATCCAGCGCTCGACAGGCACGTTGATGGGTAGGGTGCCGTTCCACGACGCAATGTCAGTCCAAGCGATGAGCGGCACGGTTCCCGGTGTGCCCGGCTCGAAGGCGGGGCCGGCGGGCGGTGTGCGTGCAATTCTGTAGGGGGCTGGCGGCTCGTTAGCGTGGTCGCGCGCGCGGCGTGACTGCTGCACTTCGTCCCACGGCGCAGGGCCGTCGCCTGTGTCGAGCCAGTGGGGGTCGACGCGGTAGGCGCGCGCCAATGCCAGCAGGCCCATCGAGCGGCCGGTGTCACCGCGCTCGATCTTGGAGATATTGGACTGTTTGACGCCTGACGCCGCTTCGGCCTGCTTTTGCGTCATCTTCGCGAACTTGCGTGCGGCCTTCGCGCGAGCGGCAATAGTCTCCATTTGGAGGATTTAATCCCACGCGAATATTCAAGTTGGCCTCTAGAATAGTTTCAGGGGAGTAAAAGCCATGAAACCACGTCAGTTGGTGCGGGCGCGCGGGACCCGCGCGCTCTGGCTGGACCGCACGTTGTGCGCGCTCGTGGCATTGCTGGCCGCTGCTGCGCTGGGCTATGGGCTGCGCAGCGGCCTGGACGGGCTGGCAGGCATGGCGCTGTCGGCGCTGGTGGCGGTCGGATGGGCCGCGAAAGTGCTGTTCGGCACGACGGCGCTCACGCGGGCGCGAGCGGTGCGGGCGGCGATAGTGCGAGCGTCGTGCGTACACGAACGCAATCCTTGATGTGCTGCTCGCCGAGCGCGCGCAGGGCGGCGTAGCCCAAAGCCGCCGAGACCAGTTGCCCGGCAATCGGTACGTACTTGGTGGCCTGCTTGGTCGTTAGCCTGATGCCGGCATGCCGCGCGAGCCGGATCAGCAGGTCGCGCGTGACGAGCCGCCCGACAAGCAGCGCGCCCACGGTGGTGGCTGCCTTCTGAATGCGCTCGCGCTGGTGCGGCGCGAGCTTTTCGACCTGCGTGGCCGAAAGCCCGAATTCGGCGCTGATCTGCGGCACGAGCCGCGAGAGCAGGGCAGCGTCGGCGGCCCAGTCGACGCCGGGGAGCGGAACGGCGCTGGCTGCTGCGGACATCAGCGCCTTGCGCCCGATGAGGCGGCGGCTGCGCTGGATGGCGGCAATCAGCGCCTCGTCACCCTGGGCCAGTTCGATCGCAGAAGGCATGCGGCAAATCTCTCCTTGGCGCGATTCTCACCCAGCCGTCAGGCAGCTGCCAGCGCCTCGAGCTGGTCCGACAGCGCCAGCCAGCGCTCTTCGAGCCGGCCGATCTCGTCGTTGAGGGCCTTGAGCCGCTTGCCGGCTTCGGCGATCTCTGCCGCCGGCAGCGGCTCGGCGAGCCGCGCCTCGAGCGCGCTGCGCTCGGTGCCGGCGGCCGCGAGGCGTTCGTCGACCTGCGCCAGCTCGCGCTTGAGCGGCCGGGCCTGATCGGTGCGCTGCTGGCGCTCCTGCGCGTCCTGCTTTCGCTGCTGCGAACTCGCCGGTGGTGCGGCGGCCGGAACTGCTGCTGCTGCTGCGGGCGGCGGCGCTGCTTCGGCTGCAGCGCTGCTGGCGGCCGCCTCCCGCACCGCCAGCCTGGCTTCTTCGCGCAGGCGCTTGGCCTCGTCGAGCAGGTAGCGCTGGTAGTCGTCGAGGTCGCCGTCGAAATCGCCGATGACGCCGCGCCCCACGAGCCAGAATTCGTCGCAAACCGAGCGCAGCAGCGCGCGATCGTGGCTCACGAGCATGAGCGTGCCCTCGAACTCATTGAGGGCCACGGCGAGCGCCTCGCGCGTGGCGAGGTCGAGGTGGTTGGTGGGCTCGTCGAGCAACAGCAGGTTGGGGCGCTGCCACACCATCATGGCGAGCACGAGGCGTGCCTTCTCGCCGCCGCTCATGGTGCCCACGGGCTGCCTGACCATGTCGCCGCTGAAATTGAAGCTGCCGAGAAAACCGCGCAGCGCCTGCTCGCCGGTCGCTTCCTTGACGCTGCTGCCGAGGTCGCGCGCCAGCCGCACCATGTGTTCGAGCGGGTTGCTCTCGGGGTGCAGCACGTCGAGCTCCTGCTGCGCGAAGTAGCCGATGTTCAGGCCCTTGCCCTCGGTGACCTGGCCCGCGAGCGCGCCCATTTCGCGCGCGATGGTCTTCACCAGCGTCGACTTGCCCTGGCCGTTGGCACCCAGGATGCCGATGCGCTGGCCTGCGAGCACGGAGCGGCTGACGCCGCGCAGGATGGTCTTGGGTTCGGCGCCCTCGATGCGGTAGCCGAAGCTCGCATTGCTGATCGAGAGCATCGGGTTCGGAATGTTGCCCGGCTCCTTGAACTCGAAGGTGAAGTCGGCCTCGGCCAGGAGCGGCGCAACCTTTTCCATGCGCTCGAGCGCTTTGACCCGGCTCTGCGCCTGCTTGGCCTTGCTGGCCTTGGCCTTGAACCGGTCGATGAACTTCTGCAGGTGCGCGATCTTGTCCTGCTGCTTGGAGAAGGCGACCTGCTGCTGCTCCATCTGCAGCGCGCGCATATCCTCGAACTTGCTGTAGTTGCCGCCGTAGCGCGTGAGCTGCGCGTTGGCGATGTGCAGGGTCACGTCGGTCACGGCATCGAGGAACTCGCGGTCGTGGCTGATGACGATCATGGTGCCGGCGTACTTCTGCAGCCAGGCTTCGAGCCAGACCAGGGCATCAAGGTCCAGGTGGTTGGTCGGCTCGTCGAGCAGCAGCAGGTCGCTTGGGCACATCAGCGCGCGTGCGAGCTGCAGGCGCATGCGCCAGCCGCCCGAGAAGCTGTTCACGGGCTGGTCGAGCTCGTGCGTCTTGAAGCCCAGGCCGAGGATCAACGCCTGCGCGCGCGGCACCGCGTCGTGCTCGCCGGCGTCGGCCAGGTGGGTGTAGGCGTGGGCCAGTTCCATGCCGAGGTCGCCATCGTCGGGGTTGGCCTCGTAGGCGGCCTCGGTGGCGGCAAGGGCCTGGCGCAGCTCGACCAACTGGGTGTCGCCGCCGACGACGAAATCGGTGGCCGACTCGTCGGTTTCGGGCATGTTCTGCGCCACCTGGGCCAGGCGCCAGTGCCGGGGCACCGAGAAGTCGCCGCCGTCCTCGTGCAGCGTGCCGTTGAGCAGCGCGAACAGGGTCGACTTGCCGGCGCCGTTGCGGCCGACCAGGCCGACCTTTTCGCCGGGATTGAGGGTGACGGTTGCGCCGTCGAGCAGAACCTTGGCGCTGCGGCGAAGAATGACGTTCTTGAGAGTGATCATGAAATAGGGGGGCCTGAACCGGGGATTATCCCGGGTGGGCGAAATGGGGCCGCCCCATGCGGGTACAGAACGCAGGGGGCGCGGAAGGTTCGCGAAAGCCGCAGAAAAAAGGCCAGGAACGGGCGCTTCTGCGGTTTCTGCGTCGTTTTTGTCTTATTTCTGCGTTCGGCTGTCCGATGCCAGCAGCGCCTCTCGCGTGAGGAGCAGCACCTGGTCTTCGCCGGCAGAGGTTTCGAGCCAGACCACTTCGAGCCGCGGGAAGGCGGCTTCGAAGTGGTCACGCTCGTTGCCGATCTCGAGCACCAGCACGCCGCGCGCGTTCAGCCGCGAAGGCGCCTCTGACAGCAACCGGCGCACGAAGTCCATGCCGTCGGTGCCGCCGGCCAGCGCCAGACCGGGCTCGGCGCGGTATTCGGCAGGCAGGGCGGCCATGCTCGCGCTGTTCACATAGGGCGGGTTGCACAGCACCAGGTCGTAGGGGTCGGGCAGGTTCTCGAGGCCGTCGGATTCGACCAGCCGGACGCGATCGTCGAGCTGGTGGCGGGTGAGGTTGATCGCCGCCACCTCGAGCGCCTCACGCGAGAGGTCGGCGGCGTCCACCGCGATGTCGGGGTAGGTCAGGGCCGCGATCACCGCGAGGCTGCCGTTGCCCGTGCACAGGTCGAGCACGCGCCGGGTGTGTTCGCCCAGCCAGTAGTCGATGCTGCCGTCGACGATCAGTTCGGCAATGAAGCTGCGCGGCACGATGGCGCGCTCGTCGACGTAGAACGGGACGCCCTGCAGCCAGGCTTCCTTCGTGAGGTAGGCGGCGGGCTTGCGCGTGGCGATGCGCTCGTCGAGCAGGGCGGCCACCTTCGCGGCGTCGGCCGGCGAAACGGTGCGTTCGGCCGCCGCGTCGATGTCGTCGAGCGGCAGCTTCAGGCGCCAAAGCACGAGCCAGGCTGCTTCGTCGAAAGCGTTGGCCGTGCCGTGGCCGAAGGCGACGCCGGCCTCTTCGAGCCGCCTGGCGCCGGCCTCGATGAGCGCGATGACCGTGCGAACTGGTGCACCCTTGGCGCTGCGCGCCTTCCCGCCAGGCGGGAGCGAGCTTGCTTGGCGGCGGTCCGGCGCGGCGCTCACTGGTGCACCCT
The DNA here is from genome assembly GCF_057656815.1 of Variovorax sp. Soil_C_39. Lineage (NCBI taxonomy): Bacteria > Pseudomonadati > Pseudomonadota > Betaproteobacteria > Burkholderiales > Comamonadaceae > Variovorax > Variovorax sp. Soil_C_39. The sequence continues at coordinate 670,775 of NZ_JBDGJQ010000002.1, read as the reverse complement.
TGGCGCTGCGCGCCTTCCCGCCAGGCGGGAGCGAGCTTGCTTGGCGGCGGTCCGGCGCGGCGCTCACTGGTGCACCCTTGGCGCTGCGCGCCTTCCCGCCAGGCGGGAGCGAGCTTGCTTGGGGCGGCCCGGCGCGGCGCTCATGGTGCCTGCGACTCGTCGAGCCGCTCCAGGGTGCGCTTGTAGATGTTCTTGAGCGTCTCGATCGCGGCGACCTCGATGTGCTCGTCGATCTTGTGGATGCTCGCGTTCACGGGGCCGAGCTCGACCACCTGCTTGCAGATCTTGGCGATGAAGCGTGCGTCGCTCGTGCCGCCGCTGGTCGACAGCTCGGTGGCGATGCCGGTCTCGTCGGCGATCGCGGCCTGCACGGCGCTGACGAGTTCGCCCGGCGGCGTGAGAAAGGGCAAGCCGCCGACGGTCCAGGCCAGCGTGCAGTCGACGCCGTGCGCATCGAGCACCGCGCGCACCCGCTGCTGAAGCGATTCGGGCGTCGATTCGGTCGAGAAGCGAAAGTTGAAGTCGATCACGGCACTGCCCGGGATGACGTTGCTTGCACCAGTTCCCGCGTGGAAGTTGCTGATCTGCCAGCTCGTGGGCTGAAACCATTGGTTGCCGGCGTCCCAGCCGCCGGCCGCATTGATGGCCACCAGTTCGGCCAGTGCGGGCGCCACGGCATGCACCGGGTTCTTCGCAAGGTGCGGATAGGCGATGTGGCCCTGCACGCCTTTCACCGTGAGCCTGCCGCTCATGGTGCCGCGGCGGCCGTTCTTGATCATGTCGCCGCAGCGCTCGACGGCCGTGGGCTCGCCGACGATGCAGTAGTCGATGGTCTCGCCGCGCGCGGTCAGCGCATTGCAGACGACCACGGTGCCGTCGACCGCCGGGCCTTCCTCGTCGCTCGTGAGCAGCAGCGCGAGCGCGAGCTTCGGCTCGGGCGTGACCTGCAGGAATTCCTCGATGGCCACGACGAATGCGGCGACCGAGGTCTTCATGTCGCAGGCGCCGCGGCCGTAGAGCTGGCCGCCGCGGTGCGTGGGCGTGAACGGATGGCTGGTCCATTGCTCGAGCGGACCGGTCGGCACCACGTCGGTGTGGCCGGCAAAGACGAGCGTCCGGGTGGCAGCCGACGCATGGCCGGGGCGGCGCACCGCCCACAGGTTGGTCACGCGGAAGTCGGCCGGCCCGCTCTCGATGGTCTCGAGCGTGAAGCCCAGCGCGGCCAGCCGCTCGCCGACGATCCGTTGGCAGCCCGCATCGTCGGGCGTGACGGAAGGGCGCGAGATGAGTTGTTCGGCAAGCTGTAGGGTGCGGGACATCGGGGCGGTTCTTCTTCTCTATCGGTTCAGAATTTCACGTCGAGCGTGATGTCGGTGAAAGTGGGTTCCTCGACCTGGTCCATGAGGCTGCGCTCGTCGGCCTGCGCCTTGGGCGCGGCGCGGTTCTGCAGGCGCCACATCAGGTTGGTGGGGGAGTCGGCATGGGCGAGGCCTTCCTCCCGCGTGATGCGGTTCTCGGTGACGAGGCGGGCGATGTCCTCCTCGAAGGTCTGCGAGCCCTCGGCCATCGACTGCTCCATGGCCTCCTTGACGCCCGAGAAGTCGCCCTTCTCGATGAGCTCGGCCACGAGCGCGGTGTTCAGCATCACCTCGAGCGCCGGCACGCGGCCGCCCGCGGGCGTGCGCAGCAGGCGCTGCGACACGATGGCGCGCAGCGCGCCGCCCAGGTCGCCGAGCAGCGTGGGGCGTACCTCGACCGGGTAGAAGCTCAGGATGCGGTTGAGCGCGCGGTAGCTGTTGTTGGCATGCAGCGTGGCCACGCACAGGTGGCCCGACTGCGCATAGGCGATGGCGGCCGTCATGGTGTCGCGATCGCGGATCTCGCCGATCTGGATCACGTCGGGCGCCTGGCGCAGCGCGTTCTTGAGCGCGACCTGCAGCGACTCTGTGTCGCTGCCCACGTCGCGCTGGTTCACCATCGACTTCTTGTTGGTGTAGGTGAATTCGATCGGTTCCTCGACCGTGAGGATGTGACCGGAGGCGTGCTCGTTGCGGTAGTCGAGCATCGAGGCCAGCGTGGTGGTCTTGCCCGCGCCGGTGGCGCCCACCATCAGGATCAGCCCGCGCTTTTCCATGATGAGCGTCTTGAGCACGTCGGGCAGGTTCAGGTCGGCAAAGCTCGGGATCGTCGACGCGATGTGCCGCACAACCACCGCATAGCTGCCGCGCTGGCGCATGGCGCTGATGCGGTAGTTGCCGGCGCCCTCGAGCATCACCGCCATGTTGAGCTCGCCGGTGCGTTCGAGCTCCTGGATCCGGGCCTCGGGCACCACTTCGGCCAAAAGCGCGAGCGGCGCGCTGGCCGGCAGCACCTGCGCGTTGATCGGCACGCAGGTGCCGTTGATGCGGATCAGGACTGGGGAGTGCGCCGAAAGATAGATGTCGGAAGCCTTGCGCTCGGCCATCAGACGAAGGATCCGTTCCATCATGTTCATCGGGCGCTCTCCTCGGGGTACTGATTGTTCTGGCGAAAAAAGAAGGATCAGTCGCGCAGCAGGTCGTTGAGCGAGGTGGTCGAGCGCGTCTTGGCGTCGACCTTCTTCATGATGATCGCCGCGTAGGTGTTGTACTTGCCGCCGGGCTTCGGCAGGCTGCCGGCCACCACGACCGAGCCGGCGGGCACGCGGCCGTAGATCACGGTGTCGGTCGCGCGGTCGTAGATCGGCGTGCTCTGGCCGATGAAGACGCCCATCGAGAGCACCGAGTTCTCTTCGACCACCACGCCTTCGACCACTTCGGAGCGCGCGCCGATGAAGCAGTTGTCCTCGATGATGGTGGGGCCGGCCTGCAGCGGCTCGAGCACGCCGCCGATGCCGACGCCGCCCGACAGGTGCACGTTGGCACCGATCTGCGCGCACGAACCGACGGTGGCCCAGGTGTCGACCATCGTGCCTTCGCCCACGTAGGCGCCGATGTTCACGTACGAGGGCATCAGGATCGCGCCCTTGGCGATGTAGCTGCCGCGGCGCGCCACGGCCGGCGGCACCACGCGCACGCCCGATTCCTTGAGTTCGGCGGCCGACAGGTGCGAGAACTTGGTCGGCACCTTGTCGTAGAAGCCCAGCGAGCCGGCCTGGATCTGCTCGTTGTCCTTGAGGCGGAACGACAGCAGAACGGCCTTCTTGATCCACTGGTGCACGGTCCACTGGCCGACCGCTTCGCGCGTGGCGACGCGCAGCTTGCCGTTGTTGAGTTCGGAGATCACGTGCTCGACGGCCTCGCGCACTTCGGCCGGCGCGGCGCTGGGCGAAAGGTTGGCGCGGTCTTCCCACGCGGCGTCGATGGTTTGTTGCAGTTGCTGGGTCATGAGAAGGTCTCGTTTGAAAAAGAGGAAATGCCGGAAGAAGGCGCTCAGCGCGCCTGCGGGCCGGCCTGCACGAAGCGCACGATGCGCTCGGCGGCTTCCACGCATTCGGCCGTTTCGGCCACCAGGGCCATGCGGATGCGGCCGCGGCCGGGGTTGGCGCCGCGGGGCCCGTGCGTCGCCTCGCGGGCCAGATAGCTCCCCGGCAAAACGGTCACATTGTATTGAGCGTAGAGCGCGCGGGCGAAGGCTTCGTCGTCGCCGCCCCACGCCTCGGGCACGCCCGCCCAGAGGTAGAAGCTGGCGTCGGGCAGGCGCACGTCGAGCACCTGCGCGAGCAGCGGCGTGACGGCCTCGAACTTGGCCCGGTACTTGGCGCGGTTCTCGACCACATGGCCCTCGTCGCCCCAGGCCGCGATGCTGGCGGCGGCCACTGCGCCGCTCATGGCGCTGCCGTGGTAGGTGCGGTAGAGCTGGAAGGCCTGGATGATCGCCGCGTCGCCGGCCACGAAGCCGCTGCGCAGCCCGGGCACGTTGCTGCGCTTGGACAGCGAGGTGAGCGCAATCAGGTTCCTGAAGTCGCTGCGGCCGAGCTTCGCGGCGGCTTCGAGGCCGCCGAGCGGCGGCGCGTCGCGGAAGTAGATCTCGCTGTAGCACTCGTCGGCCGCGATCACGAAGCCGTGGCGATCTGACAGTGCGAACAGCTTCTGCCACTCGTCCAGCGGCATCACCGCGCCGGTCGGGTTGCCGGGCGAGCAGACGAAGACGAGCTGGGTGCGCGCCCAGATGTCCTCGGGCACGCTGTCCCAGTCGACCGCGAAGTTGCGCGCGGGCACGCTCGGCACGTAGTAGGGCTCGGCCCCCGAGAGCAGCGCCGCGCCTTCGTAGATTTGATAGAACGGATTGGGCGACACCACCACCGGGGCTGTCGTGCGGCTGCCGTCGACCACCGTCTGCGCGAGCGAGAACAGCGCCTCGCGCGAGCCGTTGACCGGCAGCACCTGGGTGGCCGGATCGAGCTTCAATCCGTAGCGGCGCTCGAGCCAGCCGGTGAAGGCCGTGCGCAGCTTCGGGCTGCCGGCCGTGGCGGGATAGGCCGCGAGGGCGTCCATGCCGGCGGCCAGGGCCTCCTTGATGAAAGGCGGCGTGGCATGCTTCGGTTCGCCGATGCCCAGGCTGATGGGCGCGAAGGCGGCATCGGGCGTGACGCCCTCGAACAGGCGCCGCAGCCGCTCGAACGGGTAGGGCTGGAGCTTGGAGAGCAGGGGATTCATGGGGTGCGATTATCGGCGACGGGTGGCCGCCGCCGGGCGGCCGGCGCGCCGGTCAGGTGCCGCTGCGGCGGTAGAACGCGAGCGACCCGGCCAGCGCCAGCAGCATCGCGCCGCAGGTGCGGTCGATCCAGCGCGCGGCGGCGGCCGTCAACAGCCGCATGGCGCGCGCGCCGACGAAGGCGTAGACCAGCATCACGGCCGCGTCGAGCGAAGCGAACAGCACCGCGATGAGGGCGTACTGCACGCCCTGCGCGGCCGCGGGATCGATGAACTGCGGCAATAGCGCCGAGCAGAACAGGTAGCCCTTCGGGTTGGTGACCGCCACCAGGAACGACTTGAAGAACACCTTGCGGCCTTCGCCGGGCATCCCGGCCGGCAGCGCGCCGGCCGATCCACGGGGCGCATCGAAACTGCCGCCCCTGGAGCGCAGCATGCGCACCCCGAGCCATGCGAGGTAGGCGGCGCCGACCCACTTGAGCATCGAGAACCAGAACTCCGACGCCGCGAGCAGTGCACCGAGGCCCAGCGCCACCGCGCCGACCAGCACGAAGTCGGACAGCACCGCACCCGCGATGCCGGGCAGCGCGCCGCGCACGCCGCGTCGCGAGCCGTTGCTGAGCGCCAGCAGCACCGTCGGGCCGGGCGTGGCGATCGCGGCCAGTGCGACGATGGAGAACAGCAGGGCGGTGGCGAGCGTCATGGCGGTGGCCTTCCTACGGGTGGGTTCAGATCTTCTTGACCAGCACCTGGCTCTTGCGGTCCCAGTTGTACTTGCGCTTGCGCGCCTCGGGCAGCCAGTCGGGGTTGACCTGCTGGAAACCGCGCTTGAGGAACCAGTGCATGGTGCGCGTAGTGAGCACGAAGATGCTGTCCAGGCCCATGGCCTTGGCGCGGTGCTCGATGCGCTTGAGGATGCGCTCGCCGTCGCCCTGCGACTGCGACTGCGGCGACACCGTGAGCGCCGCCATCTCGGCGGTGCGCGCTTCGGGGTAGGGGTACAGCGCGGCGCAACCGAAGATCACGCCGTCGTGCTCGATGACCGTGTAGTGGCCGACGTCGCGCTCGATCTCGGTGCGGTCGCGCTTGACCAACGTGCCGTCGCGCTCGAACGGCTCGATCAGCTGCAGGATGCCGCCGATGTCGTCCACCGTGGCCTCGCGCAGGCTTTCGAGCTTCTCGTCGATCACCATGGTGCCGACGCCGTCGTGCACGTAGATCTCGAGCAGCAGCGAGCCGTCGAGCGCAAAGGGCAGGATGTGGTTGCGCTCCACGCCGGCCTTGCAGGCCTTCACGCAATGCTGCAGGTAGAAGGCCGTGTCGGTGGGCTTCTGCGGCGGCGGCAGCGAGGCGAGCAGCCGCTCGGCGGCGGCCAGCGGCAGCTCGGTGTCGATCGGGTTGTCTTCGCTTTCGGGCAGTTCGCTGTCGATGCGGATGCCCGGGACCTCGGTCAGGAAGATCAGCTTGTCGGCCTGGATGGAGATGGCCACGCTGGTGGCGACGTCTTCCATCGTGAGGTTGAAGGCCTCGCCCGTGGGCGAGAAGCCGAACGGCGAGATCAGCACCATGGCGCCGAAATCGAGCGTGCGGCGGATGCCCGCGGCATCGACCTTGCGCACCAGGCCCGAATGCTTGAAGTCCACGCCGTCGACCACGCCGATCGGCCGCGCGGTGATGAAGTTGCCCGAGATCACGCGCACCGTCGAGCCCGCCATGGGCGTGTTCGGCAGGCCCTGGCTGAACGCGGCCTCGATCTCGTAGCGCAGCTGGCCCGCAGCTTCCTGCGCCGAATCGAGCGCCACCTCGTCGGTGATGCGGATGCCGTGCGAATAGCGCGCCTCGTGCCCCTTGGCCGCGAGCTGCTCGTTGACCTGCGGCCGAAAGCCGTGCACCAGCACGACCTTGACGCCCATGCTCTGGATCAGCGCCAGGTCCTGGGCGATGTTCTGCAGCTTGCCCGCCGCGATCGCCTCGCCCGCCAGCGCGACCACGAAAGTCTTACCGCGGTGCGTGTGGATGTAGGGCGCGACCGAGCGGAACCAGGGCACGAAGGTGAAGTTGAAGACGGTGGACATGGGGCGTGATTGTGCAGCCACCGATAATCGCCGGTTCCCCGATTTTCGATATCCCTTGACGACCACTACGCCTTCGCCCTCGCTTCGCATCGACTTTCCCGAATCGCTGCCGGTTTCGGCCCGGCGCGAGGAGATCATGGCCGCCATCCAGGCGCACCAGGTGGTGATCGTCTGCGGCGAAACCGGTTCGGGCAAGACCACCCAGCTGCCGAAGATCGCGCTGGCGCTGGGTCGCGGCAAGCTCAACGCGCCGCCCGGCAAGGGGCGCCTGATCGGCCACACGCAGCCGCGGCGGATTGCCGCGAGCTCGGTCGCCAAGCGCATTGCCGAAGAGCTGAAGACGCCGCTCGGCGACGTGGTCGGCTTCAAGGTGCGCTTCCAGGACCGGCTCTCGCGCGATGCCTCGGTCAAGCTCATGACCGACGGCATCCTGCTGGCCGAGACGCAGACCGATCCGCTGCTCAAGGCCTACGACACGCTGATCATCGACGAGGCCCACGAGCGCTCGCTGAACATCGACTTTTTGCTTGGCTACCTGCGTGAGATCCTGCCGCGCAGGCCCGACCTGAAGGTGATCGTGACCTCGGCGACCATCGACGCCGAGCGCTTCGCCAATCACTTCGCCTCCGCCAAGGGGCCGGCGCCGACGGTGTTCGTCTCGGGGCGCACGTTCCCGGTCGAGCAGCGCTACCGCCCGTTCGAGGAATCGCGCGAGCACGACCTGAACGACGCGATCGCCGACGGCGTCGACGAGCTCTGGCGCGACCCGCACAACGCGGGCGACATCCTGGTCTTCCTGCCGGGCGAGCGCGAGATCCGCGAGGCGGCCGACCACCTGCGCCGTCATCTCGCGCACCAGCCGCTGTTTCGCAACGCCGAGGTGCTGCCGCTGTTCGCGCGGCTGTCGGGCCCCGAGCAGGACCGAATCTTCGACGGCCACACCGGCCGCCGCATCGTGCTGGCCACCAACGTGGCCGAAACCTCGCTCACCGTGCCGGGCATCCGCTACGTGATCGACACCGGCACCGCGCGCGTCAAGCGCTACAGCTTCCGCAGCAAGGTCGAGCAGCTGCTGGTCGAGCCGATCAGCCAGGCCGCGGCGAACCAGCGCGCGGGCCGTTGCGGCCGCGTGGCGGACGGCATCTGCATCCGGCTCTACGACCAGAAGGATTTCGACGGCCGGCCGCGCTTTACCGATCCCGAGATCCTGCGCTCGTCGTTGGCGGGCGTGATCCTGCGCATGAAGTCGCTGCGCCTGGGCGACGTGGCGCGCTTTCCGTTCCTGGAGGCGCCGTCGCCGCGCGCCATCGCCGACGGCTACCAGCTGCTCAACGAACTCGGCGCGGTGGACGACGCGAACGAACTCACCGCCACCGGCGTCGAACTGGCCCGGCTGCCGCTCGACCCGCGCGTGGGCCGCATGATCCTCGAGGCGCGCACGCGCGGTGCGCTCGAGGAGGTGCTGGTGATCGCCTCGGCGCTCAGCGTGCAGGACGTGCGCGACCGGCCGATGGACGCGCAGCAACAAGCCGACCAGGCACATTCGAAGTTCGACGACGAGAAGAGCGAATTCAGCGGCTACCTGCGGCTGTGGAAATGGATCGCCGACGCGCGCGGGGGGCATGGCGACACGCATAAACTCAGCAACCGGCAGTACGAGCAACTGCTGCGCCAGAACTTCATCAACATCCGGCGCGTGCGCGAATGGCGCGACATCCATTCGCAGCTGCTCACGGTCGTGACCGAGCACAAGTGGCGCATCAACCAGGAACCGGCAGGCTACGAAGCGCTGCACCTGTCGATGCTCGCGGGCCTGCTCGGCAACGTCGGCTGGAAGCTCGAGGACGACGAGGCCTACCTGGGCGCGCGCGGCATCAAGTTCTACAAGCACCCGGGCGCGCACCTGAAGAAGAAGCCCGGCCGCTGGATCGTCGCGGCCGAGCTGGTCGAGACCACGCGGCTCTTCGGCCGCGGCATCGCCAACATCGAGCCGCAGTGGCTCGAAGAGGTGGCGGGCCACCTGCTGAAGAAGCAACTGCTCGATCCGCATTGGGAGAAGAAGGGCGCGCAAGTCGCGGCGCTCGAGCGCGCGACGCTGTACGGCCTGGTGGTGTACAGCGGGCGCCGCATCGACTTCACGCGCGTCGATCCGGTCGCGGCGCGCGAGATCTTCATCCGCGAAGCGCTGGTCGGTGGGCAATGGGACACCAAGTTCCCGTTTCTCGCGGCCAACCGCAAGCTGGTTCGCGAGGTCGAGGGCCTGGAGCACAAGTCGCGCCGGCAGGACGTGCTGGTGGACGACGAGCTGATCTTCGCTTTCTACGATGCGCAGCTGCCCGCCGACGTGGCGAGCGGCATCACCTTCGAGAACTGGTACCGGCAGGCGTCGAGGGAACAGCCGCGTCTGCTGTTCCTGAGCCGCGAAGAGCTGATGCGCCACCAGGCGGCGGGCATCACCACGCAGTCGTTCCCCTCCACGCTGCGGCTCGGCGGCGTGGATTGCGCAGCCACCTACCTGCACGAGCCCGGCGACCCGAAGGACGGCCTCACGGTCAGCGTGCCGCTGTTCGTGCTCAACCAGGTGAGCGAGGAGCGTTGCGAATGGCTGGTCACGGGCATGCTCAAGGACAAGATCCAGGCGCTGCTCAAGAGCCTGCCGCAACGCCCGCGCTCGCGGCTGGTGCCGCTGCCCGACACCGCGACAAGGCTGGCCGCCGAGCTGTCGGCGCCCGAGGTCTTCGGCACCGGCTCGCTCACCGACGCGCTGCTCAAGCGCGTGCGCGATGCCACGAGCCTCGACGTGAAACGCGCCGACTTCAAGCTCGACATGCTGGCGCCGCACCTGTTCATGAACCTGCGCATCGTCGACGAGCACGGCCGCCAGCTCGGCATGGGCCGCAACCTCGGTGCGCTCAAGGCCGAACTCGGCGCGCAGGCCCGCGGCGCCTTCCAGGCGCTCGCGGGCCTCAACGTGAAGGCCTCTTCGCCATCGACGGCGCGCGGGCCTGCGGCCGACGCCGAAGCGGGCGCGCAGTCAGCGGGCGAGGCTGCGGCGGCGCCCGCCGCGCCCAGCCTGCCAGCGGGCCAGCGCTACACGAGCTGGAGCTTCGGCGAACTGCCCGAGCTCATGGAGGTGCGCCGCGGCGCGCAGTCGCTGATCGGTTTTCCGGCGCTGCGCGACGAAGGCGATGCGGTCACGATCGAGGTCTTCGACGAGCCCGCAGTGGCTGCGGCCAAACACCGCGCGGGCCTGCGCCGGCTGTTCGCGCTGCAGCTGAAGGACGCGCTCAAGTACCTCGAGAAGAACATCCCCGACCTGCAGAAGATGTCGGTGGCCTACATGCCACTCGGCACCTCCGAAGAGCTGCGCACGCAGATCATCGACGTGGCGATCGACCGCGCCTTCCTGCAGGAACCGCTGCCCACCGACGAGCCCGCCTTCAAGCGCCGGCTCGAGGAAGGGCGAGGCCGGCTCACGCTGATCGCGAACGAGGTGGCGCGCCTGGCCGGCGGCATCCTGGCCGAATACGCGGCGGCCGCGCGCAAGATCAAGGACACGAAGCTGCAGCCCGAGTCGGTGCAGGACGCTGCGCAGCAATTGCAGCGCCTGGTCGGCAAGCGTTTCATCGCCGACGCGCCATGGAGCCAGTTGCAGCACTTTCCACGCTACCTGAAGGCGATTGTGCTGCGGCTCGACAAGCTGCGCGGTGACCCCGCGCGCGACGCCGCAAAATTGGCCGAGCTGCGGCCGCAGGAACAGCGTTACTTGCGGCTGGTCGCCGAGCGCAAGGGCGTAGTCGACGAGCGCATGCTCGAATTCCGCTGGCTGCTCGAGGAGCTTCGCGTGAGCTTCTTCGCGCAGGAGCTGCGCACGCCGCAGCCCGTGAGCGTCAAGCGGCTCGACAAGGCCTGGGGCCAGTTGCAGGCCTGAGGCGCGCCAACGAAGAAGCAGCGCCAAAAAAAAAGCCCGCGGGTGCCGCGGGCTCTTCGGTGGGTGCGATACCCAGGGCGCCTATATGCGTCCCATGAGCACCAGGATGACGACGATCAGCACGACAAGGCCCAGACCGCCGCTGGGCCAATAGCCCCAGCTCCGGCTGTAGCCCCAGCTCGGCAGCGCGCCGACCAGAAGCAATATCAGGATGATCAGCAGAATGAACGAGAGGGACATGCGTTTCTCCTGGCGTTGTTGTGATGCCCTCGATGCTGGGTGCCGAGCCACAGGAAAAACGCCGGATAGCCGCTTCTTCGGCGGTCAGGACTGTCCTACCGCTGCCCTCGGGCAGCGGGCGGGTCAGAGCTTCGCGAGCCGGTCGAGTGCCGCGCGCAGGGTTTCGTCCTTCTTGGCGAAACAGAAGCGCACCACGCGCTGGTCGAAGCCGTTGCCATAGAACGCCGACAGCGGGATCGCCGCCACACCGATCTCGCGCGTGAGCCAGAGGCAGAACTCGGCTTCCGACAGGTCACTCACCGCCGAGATGTCGACGCACTGGAAATAGCTACCTTCGCTGCGCAGCAATTTGAAGCGTGTCTTCTCGGCCAGGCCCGCCGCGAACAGGTCGCGCTTGCGCTGGTAGAACGCGGGCAGCTCGAGGTAGGGCGCCGGTGCGCCCATGTACTGCGCAAGCGCGTGCTGCATCGGCGTGTTGACCGTGAACACATTGAACTGGTGCACCTTGCGGAATTCGGCCATGAGCGGCGCCGGCGCGGCCACGTAGCCGACCTTCCAGCCGGTGACGTGGTAGGTCTTGCCGAAGCTGCTCACGATGAAGCTGCGCGCCGCCAGGCCGGGAAAGCGCGCCACGCTCTCGTGCTGCGCACCGTCGAACACCATGTGCTCGTAGACCTCGTCGGCAATCACCAGCACCTCGGTGGGCGCGAGCAGTTCCTCGAGCCGGCGCATCTCGGCCGCGGTCCAGACCGTGGCGCTCGGGTTGTGCGGCGTGTTGACGATGATGGCGCGCGTGCGCGGCGTCAGCGCGGCCGCGATGCGGTCGAAGTCGGGGCGGAAGGTGCCGGGCGTGAGCGGCACGCGCACCACGCGCCCGCCGGCCAGCTCGATGTTCGGCACGTAGCTGTCGTAGCACGGCTCGAGCACGATCACCTCGTCGTCGGCGCGCACCACGGCGAGGATGGCGGTGATGATGGCCTGGGTCGCGCCGGCGGTGACCGTGATCTCGTCGGCGGCGCTGTAGCTGCGTCCATAGACCGCCGAGATCTTGTCGGCAATGGCCTGCCGCAGCGCCGGGATGCCCGGCATCGGTGGGTACTGATTGTGGCCCGCGGCCATCGCGGCCGTGACGTCGTCGAGCAGCTTCGGGTCGCAGTGGAAATCGGGAAAGCCCTGCCCGAGGTTGACCGCGTTCTTCTCGGCCGCGAGCGCGGACATCACGGTGAAGATGGTGGTGCCCACGACGGGCAGCTTGGTGCCGATCTCCGGCGTGCGGGGGGACGAATGAAGAGTACTCATGGTGATCGTGGGGTCGGAAGTTCTGCTGCTTCGGCGTTCCTTCGTGAAACACCGCGGAACCGGTTTTGCCGGGCCGCTGGTGTTGCCCCCGGAAGGGGGTTGGCGAAGCGACACGAAGTGCGCGAAGACTGGGGGTGATCCTATAACTCGTAGTCCTGCTGGTGGCCGCTCAGGGCCTTTGCGATCAGGTTGCGGTCGAGGCGGTCGGACAGCAGCTCGGCGAACTTGAACACGAAGTTGCGCAGGTAGGCGCTGCGCTTGAAGGCTACCCGCGCGATGTTCTGGCCGAACACGTGTCCCATCGGGCGCACGACGAGGTCGGCGTTCGACTCGTCGCGCACCGCCATCTCGGCCACGATGCCCACGCCGAGGCCCAGGCGCACGTAGGTCTTGATCACGTCGGAGTCGATCGCCTCGAGCGCGATGCGCGGCGAGAGCTTCTTTTGTGCAAAGGCATGGTCGATGCGCGTGCGCCCGGTGAAAGACGGGTGGTAAGTGATGATCGGCTCGAGCGCCAGGTCCTCCAGCGAGATGCGCTCCCTGGCCGCAAGCGGATGGTCCTTCGGCAGCACCAGCACGTGCTGCCATTCGTAGCAGGGCAGGGTCACGAGATCGGCATAGTCGGCGAGCGACTCGGTCGCGATGCCGACCTCGGCGATCTCGTCGATCACCATGCGCGCCACCTGGTCGGGCGAGCCCTGGTGCAGGCTCACGTTGACCTTCGGGTACGCCTCGCGCAGCTTCGCCACCGGCACCGGGAGCACGTAGCGCGCCTGCGTGTGCGTGGTCGCGATAGACAGCGTGCCGCTGTCCTGGGCGCTGAACTGCTCGCCGATGCGCCGCAGATTGCCGACCTCGCGCATGATCAGCTCGATGCTCGCAATGACATGCTGGCCCGGCTCGGTGATGCGCTTCAGGCGCTTGCCATGGCGCGCGAAGATCTCGACGCCAAGTTCTTCCTCGAGCTCGATGATGGCCTTGGACACGCCGGGCTGCGAGGTGTGGAGCGCTTTCGCTGCCTCCGTCAGGTTCAGGTTGCGCCGCACGGCTTCCTGAACAAACTTGAACTGGTGCAGATTCATATCAAATTCCGTCTTATTGCGGAATTCATTATGCCTTTGAAGTCTATTGAAATTTCAAGGACATCAAGTTTTGCTTGCAATTCTGGCGAGCAGGTCGATCAGTTCGGGTTCTTCCCCGACGGTGCGGGCCAGGTCGAAGCGCACAGCGGGCCAAGCCTGGCGCAGCGCGTCCATCTGCAGCGGCAGGTCTTCGCGCGCATGCTTGCCCATGCCGAGGAACAGCGGAACGATCCGCAGCGCTGTGGCGCCGCTCGCGATCAGCGCGGCCGCGGCTGTGTGCACGTCGGGCGTGGCGAGTTCCATGTAGGCGCAGGCCACGCGCGCCTGCGGATCGAGCGCGGTCAGGCGGGCCGCCACCGCTTCGATCGGCTCGCGCCAGCGCGCGTCGCGCGAGCCGTGGGCCAGCAGCACGATGCCTCTTGCGTTTTCCGCGCCGGCCATCGTCGCTACCTTCGAAGCACCAGCCAGCTGAAGGCCGCCAGCGACATCACCGAGTAGATGAGCCCCGGCGCCGCCGCCGTGAGCATGGGCGACCAATTGCTCAGGTTCCCGAGATAGCCGAACACGTTGTTGAGCAGGAAGAAGCTGATGCCGATCATCACGCCGCCGAACACGTACGTGGTGATGCCGGCCTGGCGAAAGTGCAGGTAGGCGAACGGCAGCGCGAGCACCACCATCACGAGGCACGACAGCGGATAGAAGACCTTGCGCCAGAACTGGATCTCGTAGCGCTGTGCGGTCTGGCCGTTGGCGTCGAGGTGGCGGATGTAGTCGAACAGGTCGATCGTGCCCATGCGGTCGGGCCGCAGCAGCGCCACCGAAACCATCTCGGCCGTCAGCGTGGTCGGCCAGTCGAGCTGCGGCTCCTTGGTGGTCACGATGCGCGCCTTGTCGGCCGTGCTCCGGGTGTCGTAGTCCTGGGTTTCGACGTCGGTCAGCGTCCAGTGCTCGTCGTGGATGCGTGCCGAGGCGGCGACGATCTGCTTGCGCACATAGCCGTTCTCGTCGAACTCGAAGATGCGAGCGTTCTTGAGCGAGCCGTCACGCGCGATCGAGAGCACGTTCACCGCATAGGAGACGTTCTCGCGCTTCTCCTTGAGCCAGGCGCCGGTGTTGCCGACGAAAGAATAGGTGCCCTGGTAGCGTGACTTGAGCAACTGGCCGGTGCGCTCGGAGGCCGGTGCGATGTAGTCGCCGATGGCGAAGGTCAGCACGACGAAGCCCAGGCCCAGCAGCAGCAGCGTGCGCAGCGCGCGCCACGGACCGAGCCCGCTGGTGCGCAGGATGGTGTATTCCGAACTCTGCGCGAGCCGCGCCATCACGAAGATGCAGCCGATGAGCACCGTGATCGGGAGCAGCTCGTAGAGATGGCTCGGGATCAGCAAGGTCACGTAGATCAGCGCCTGCGCGGGGCCATAGGCCAGGCTCTCGGGCCGGCCGAGCGACTGCAGCTCGTCGACGAAGTCGAAGAAGAAAAAGAGGCTCAGGAAGCCGAGGGTCACGAAAGCCACGGCTTTCAGGACCTCGACGTAGATCAGGCGGCGGATGGTTTTCACGGGGACGGATCGGTTTTGGAGGACGGCAGGCCGCCGGCCATCACGCGCTCGGCCCTGCGGCGCCGGCCCCAGTTGTTGTTGCGCAGCGTCAGCCACGCGAGCGCCACGACCATGACGCCGCCGTGCAGCAGCAGCATGAACGAGCCCATGCCGAAGCGGCCGGTGCTGATCCAGCTCTGGCCGAGGTTGAGCATGTTGTAATAGACGACGAAGGCGAACAGCGCGAACAGCAGGTTGCCGCTGCGCCCCACGCGCGGATTGACGCTCGAGACGGTGAGCGCGAGCAGCACGAAATTGACCGCCGCGAGCAGCATGCCAAGGCGCCAGGCCAGCTCGCCCTGGCTCACGTCGCCGGGCTCGCGCAGCAGCTGCAGCGTGGGCTTGGCGCGCACCGGCGTGCCGTCGGTCGCGAAATCGCTGCTGCCGCCGGCGCGCGTTCCGTAGGTTTCGAACTCGCTGATCTTCAGGCCCGAGGTGGGCAGCAGCGGCCGCTCGAGCCGCTGGCCGTTGCTCAGCATCAGGTAGCGGTTGTTGCCGATGTCCTCGATGCGGCCGCTGCGAGCCGAAGTGGTGATCTGCAGGCCGCGCTCGATGGACCAGATGAACACGTTCGTCGCCGTGGCATTGTCGGGCGTGTCCTTGTCGATGAAGAACACGCGCATGCGGCCCGACGACTCACGGAATTCGCCCGGCGAGACCCGCTCGATGTCGCTGCGGCGCTCGTACTGGGCGCGCATGCCGATGGTCTGCGAATTGGCCCAGGGCCAACCGACCAGCGCCATGACGGCGATCAGCAGCAGCACGGGCCACGCGAAGCGGAACAGCGGCTTGACGAAATCGACCAGGCCGCGGCCGCTGGAAAACCAGATCACCATCTCGCTGTCGCGGTACATGCGCGAGAGAGTGCCGACGATGGCGACGAACAGGCTCAGGCTCAGGATGGTCGGCATGTAGCCGAGCACCGTGTAGGCCATCACGAGGAAGACTTCGGAGGGATTCACGCTGCCCTTAGAGGCGAGGCCGAGCGTGCGGATCAGCATCATGGTCATCACGATGGTGACCAGGACCACGAGGGTCGCTCCGAAGCTGCGCGACAGCTCCTTGCGTAAGGAAGAATGGAATAACATCGTTCGAGGAAAAAAAGGATTATGGACTTTCAGCTCAAGACCCTCACCGTCGCGCGCGCCGCGGCCGAAAAATCCGACGTCCTGATCGTGCTGGTCGGCAGTGCGCCGCTCACCACCCGGGACCCGCTCTCCGCCCTGATCGCCAGCGCCCGCAAGGCCGGCGACCTGCCCGACAAGGCCGGCAAGCTGCTCGCGCTCTACCACCCGGACGAGGTGGCGGCCTCGCGCGTGGTGCTCGCGGCCATCGGCGACGGCCAGCCCGCGTCGGTGCGCAGCGCCGTGATCGCGGCGGTCAAAGCGGCCAAGGCCCAGGCGCCCAAGCGGGTGGTGATGGTGTTCGCCCAGCAGGCCGATGGCGCCGCGGTGGCGAGTGCCGTGGCGGCCGCGGCCGATGCCAGCTACGTCTACACCACCACCAAGTCGAAAGCCTCGAACGGCGAGGGCGGGCGCAGCGTCCGCACCCTGGTGCTCGGCGTGGCCGACGCTGCTGCGGTGACCCAGGCCTTCGACGAGGCCCGCGCCACGGTGTCCGGCATCGAACTCGCCAAGGAATGGGGCAACCGGCCCGGCAATCACTGCACGCCCACGCTGCTGGGCGAGGCCGCCAAGGAACTCGGCCGGCTGCCGCGCATGAAGATCGAAGTGCTCGGCCCCAAGGAAGTACAGAAGCTCGGCATGGGCTCGTTCGCTGCGGTGGCGCAGGGCTCGGCCGAGCCGCTACGCTTCATCGTGCTGCGCTACCAGGGCGGCCCGAAAGACCAGGCGCCCGTGGTGCTGGTCGGCAAAGGCATCACTTTCGATACGGGCGGGGTCTCGCTCAAGCCGGCCGCCGAGATGGACGAGATGAAGTTCGACATGTGCGGCGCGGCCAGCGTGCTCGGCACCTTCCGGGCGCTCGGCGAGATCCAGCCGGCGATCAATGTGGTGGGCCTGGTGCCGGCGTGCGAGAACATGAACGACGGCCGCGCGCTCAAGCCCGGCGACGTGATCACGAGCATGAGCGGGCAGACCATCGAGGTGCTCAACACCGACGCCGAAGGGCGCCTGGTGTTGTGCGACGCGCTCACATACGCCAAGCGCTTCGCGCCGGCGGCCGTGATCGACATTGCCACGCTCACGGGCGCGTGCGTGGTCGCGCTCGGCGGCGTACGCAGCGGCTTGTTCACCAGCGACGACGCGCTCGCAACCGCGCTGCAGGCGGCCGGGGACGCGTCCCAAGACCGCTGCTGGCGCATGCCGCTCGACGACGACTATGCCGAAGGCCTGAAGACCAACTTCGCCGACGTGGCCAACGTGGCGGGCCGCGCCGGCGGCGCCATCACCGCTGCCAAGTTCTTGCAGCGCTTCGCCGGCGATTTCGCCTGGGCGCACCTCGACATCGCGGGCACCGCCTGGAAGAGCGGAGCGGCCAAGGGTGCCACCGGCCGGCCCGTGGGCCTGCTGGTTTCGTATCTGATGGAACGTGTGCGCAGCAGTGCCGCAGCGGCGCCCAAGGCCGCGGGCAAGAAAGGCGCCGCCGCCCCACGCAAGGCCCGGTCCGCGCAGTGACTGAGATCGGCTTCCACTTCAACACGCCGGACAAGGCCAACTACGCCTGTCGGCTGGTCCGCAAGGCCGTCAATGCGCGCGGGCTGCGCGTGGTGGTCGTGGGCGAGCCGCCGATGCTCGACGCGATCGATACCGCGCTGTGGCAGCTTTCGCCTTCGGACTTCATTGCGCACTGCCGTGCCGATGCGCCGGCGCACCTGCTGAGCCGCTCACCGGTGGTTCTCTGCGCCGAGGGCGCGGACGCCGCGTCGCTGCCGCACCGCGAGATGCTGGTGAACCTCGGGCCGGCGGTGCCGTCGGGCTTCGAGCGCTTCGAGCGGCTCATCGACATCGTGAGCAGCGAGCCCGATGACCGGCAGATCGGCCGCGCGCGGTGGCGCCACTATGCCGACCGCGGCTATCCGATCCAGCCGCACGATTTTGCAAGGAGCGCTTCCTGATGGCCAGCACGCTGCGCACGCCGCCCCGGTTCGTTCCGACCCTGACCACCGTGCTCGACCTCCCGCCCGAGCCTGTTGCCACGGCGGCCAAGCCGGCCGAGGCTGTGCCGCAGATCGACCCGGCCGAGGCGGTGGCATTGCCGCCCGCAGCCCAGCGTTCCGAGGCCGACATCGTGCGCCTCGAAGAGCAGCTTCTGCACCGCGTGCTGCAGCGCGTCGACCTCTCGCTCGAGGAGCGGCTGAGCGACACCGTGGCGGCCGCGGTGCAGCAGCAGCTCGATGCCATGGTGCCTCGCCTGCGAGAAGAAATCGAGGCCGTGCTGCGCGCTTTGGTGATCGAAGCCATGGCCGCCGAACTCTCCGAAAACCCAGGGTCTACGCCAACTTAATGCTTGTAAGGGTTCGGCTAAACTGCGCGCCAGGTCGGAGGGCGTGAGGGTGCCACTGGTCTGCGGCGCGAAACTTGCAAGGTCTGCGCGCCCGGATCACACGACCGGTTTCTTGGTTTTATATCTATCCATGTTCTGGAGGTTCTCATGCAATTGAAATGGACTGCGGTCGCATTGGCTGCAATCACGCTCGTGGCTTGCGGCAAGAAGGAAGAAGCTGCTGCACCGGCCGCTTCGGCGCCCACGGCTGCGGCCCCGGCACCTGCAGCACCTCCGGCCGATGCGCTTGTCGTGAAGATCGGCCATGTGGCGCCGACCAGCGGCCCGATCGCTCACCTCGGCAAGGACAACGAGTTCGGCGCCCGGATGGCCATCGAGGACCTGAACGCGAAGAACCTCAAGATCGGCGACAAGACTGTCAAGTTCGAACTCGTCGCCGAAGACGATGCCGGCGATCCGAAGCAGGGCACCGCCGTCGCCCAGAAGCTGGTCGACAGCAAGGTCAACGGCATCGTGGGCCACCTCAACTCCGGCACCACGATTCCGGCCTCCAAGCTCTACAGCGACGCGGGCATTCCCCAGATCTCGCCGTCGGCAACGAACCCCAAGTACACCCGCCAGGGCTTCAAGACCACATTCCGCGTGGTGGCCGACGACACGCAGCTCGGCGGCACGCTGGGCAAGTACGCCGTCGAGACGCTCAAGGGCAAGAACATCGCCGTGATCGACGACCGCACCGCCTACGGCCAGGGCGTTGCCGAAGAATTCGAGAAGGCCGCCAAGGCCGCCGGCGCCACCATCGTCGGCCACGAATTCACCACCGACAAGTCGACCGACTTCAACGCTATCCTGACCAAGCTCAAGGCCACCAAGCCCGACGTGCTGTTCTTCGGCGGCATGGACGCCGTGGGCGGCCCGATGCTCAAGCAGGTCAAGCAGCTCGGCCTGAACGTCAAGTTCATGGGCGGCGACGGCCTGTGCACCGGTGAACTGCCGAAGCTGGCGGGCGACGCCATTGGCGAAGACATGGTGGTGTGCGCCGAGGCTGGCGGTGTCGACGGCGACTTCAAGCAGCCGCTCGACGACTTCAAGGCCAGGTTCAAGACCAAGAACGGCGTCGACGTGCAGATCTATGCACCGTACGTCTACGACGCGGTCAACGTGTTGGCCGAAGCCATGGTCAAGGCCGGCTCGGCCGACCCCGAAAAGTACCTGCCCGAAGTGGGCAAGGTCGAGTACAAGGGCGTGACCGGCCCGATCGCCTTCGACGAGAAGGGCGACATCAAGAACGGCGCGCTGACGCTGTTCACGTACAAGGGCGGCGTGCGCACGCAGATCGCCGTGGTGCGCTGATTTCTGTGCCGACCGCGCGCAGCAATGCGCGCTTCGAACAAAAGGGCCTCTCGGGGCCCTTTTGTTATTTCGGAGCGCCTGCCGCGGCGCGCTCAGGCCAGCGTGGCCAGGCCCGAAGGGCGGTCGGTGTTGCAGTAGTCGATGAAGGCGTCGAGGTCGCGCGACTTGTCGAAGACGGCGTCGGCGCCCAGGGCCTCGCAGCGCGCGCGAATATCAGCTGTCACGTAGTTGCTGAGCACCACGACGCGCTGGCCCGGGCCACGGGCCGTGCAGCCCGCGAGCACGCCGAGGCCGGAGCCTTCCTTCAGGAAAAGGTCGACGATGAGCAGTTGCCAGTCTCTGGGATGTGCGGCGAGCCAAGCAAGCGCATCGGACTCGGTTTCGGCGAAGCCGACGACCTGGCCGTCGACCAGATCTTCGAGGGCCGGGACCAGGTTGTCCCTGATGGTCTTGTTGTCCTCTACGAGGAACGTGATGAGGGCCATGCCGTGGTTTCGCCTTGAGAACCAATAGCGTAACGCGCCAGATGAGTTGACAGCGTAGGAGAAGGGAGACGGAGAGTTCCGTTCGGCCGAGAAGAAAGCCCGCCGCGCGCGGTCAGTCCGCAGCCCCGGATCGGATCTGGGCCTTGAGTTCCTCGGCCTCGGCCTGGCTTTCGTCGCGCTGGGCCGTGATCTCGAGGCGCTTCTCTATTTCTTCGCCCAGCGCCGCATTCACCTCTGCCAATGTTTCGGCCGACCGGGCCAGCTTTTCTTCGAGCTGGCTGGTGTGCTCGATGGCCTGTGCCACTTCGCCGACCTGGACTTCTTCGGGTAGCTCCTGCCCGAGCACCGTGTTCACGACCGCCAGGTTGTCGGATGCCCGCTGGACATCGGCCGCAACCGCTTCCGTCTTCTCCAGTGTCCGTTCGAGCGACGCGTCGTCACGCGACGAATTTGTTTTTTGTCCGGCCATCCGGGCTCCTTTGCAGACGTGAAAGTAAGACCTTTGGATCGTACCGCCAGACGGCTGCGCCGGGCAGGGGCATCCCTGTTGCCGGAATGCAGCGGCTCGCTTGCTCGAATTCAGATGGCCGATGCGGAGGCTGGCAGAAAAGAAAAACGGGGCGCAAGGCCCCGTATTCATGACTTCTCTGGCGGAGCAGGCGGGATTCGAACCCGCGGAGGGCTATTAACCCTCACACGCTTTCCAGGCGTGCGACTTAAACCGCTCATCCACCGCTCCTGAGCCTTCGATTGTAGCAGTCGCCAAAGGGCCAATCAGGCCGGATTCGAGGGCTTGACGGTCTGGATCATGCGCATGGCGGAGGCAATGAGGGCAGAGGTTTCGCCCATGTTGCTCGGCACGATCAGGGTTGTCTGGGAATCGGCCGCGACCTTGCTGTAGGCGTCGACCGCGCGCTCGGCGACCTTGAGCTGCACCGCCTGTTCGCCGCCGGGTTGGCGGATGGCGGCGGCCACGCGTTCGATGGCGTCGGCCGTGGCGGCGGCCACGGCGGTGATGGCCGCGGCCTCGCCCTGCGCGTTGTTGATCTGGGCCTGCTTTTCGCCTTCGGAGCGGGCGATGAAGGCCTCGCGCTCGCCAGTGGCGATATTGATCTGCTCCTGGCGCCGGCCTTCCGAGGCCGCGATCAGCGCACGCTTCTCGCGCTCGGCCGTGATCTGGCGCTGCATCGCGTGCAGGATCTCCTTGGGTGGCGTCAGGTCCTTGATCTCGTAGCGCAGCACCTTCACGCCCCAGTTGAGCGCCGCCTCGTCGATGGCCGCTACCACTTGGGCGTTGATCACGTCGCGCTCCTCGAAGGTCTTGTCGAGCTCGAGCTTGCCGATCACGCTGCGCAGCGAGGTCTGGGCCAGTTGCGTGACAGCCACGATGTAGTTCGACGAGCCGTAGCTCGCACGCATCGGATCGGTGACCTGAAAGTAGAGGATGCCGTCGACCTGCAATTGCGTGTTGTCGCGCGTGATGCAGATCTGGCTCGGCACGTCGAGCGGGATTTCCTTCAGGCTGTGCTTGTAGGCAACCCGGTCGATGAACGGGATCAGGAAATTGGGGCCGGGCGTCATGGTGCCGTTGTACTTGCCGAGGCGCTCGCGCACCCAGGCGTTCTGCTGCGGCACGAACTTGACTGACTGGCTGATGAAGATGATCGCGATGACCAGGATGATGATGGGGACCGAAAATTCCATGCTGCTTTTCTCCTCGAGGGGGTTGTGTCAGATCTTGTCGACGACAAGACGGCTGCCGATGACTTCGACCACGCGGTGCTCGCCGGTGGTGGGCGCGCGACCGGCGCGCTGGACCACGGTCCACTGGGCCCCGCGGTAGCGCACGGTCGCCGTGCCGTCGGGGTTCCAGGTGTCGACGTGAAGGGTCTCGCCGATGTCCAGGTTGATGTCGCGGTTAGCCTCGGTGGGCGGCTCGGCGGGCCGCCGGCGCCGCACGGCATACCAGACGAGCACGGCGCCCACGCCGACCACGGCCGCAACGATGAGCTGGGCCATGAGCCCGGCGCCCAGGTGCGCCGCAATGGCCGCCGCCGCAAAGCCGGCCGCGAGCAGCAGCAGGTAGACGGTGCCCGAAATCAGCTCGAGGACGATCGCGGTTCCCGCTATCAGCCACCAGATGGTGGAGTTCGCCATAACTTTTCCTTCTCTCCTCAGTGTTGGATGCACGCTATTCTGGGTCATAAGCCGACGGAACCCGTCATCCGAATTCCGTACACTTCGCGGCTCATTGCCTGTCCGGAGCCCTGCTCATGAAATTCCGCTTCCCCATCGTCATCATCGACGAGGACTTCCGCTCCGAAAACACATCGGGCCTTGGCATCCGCGCGCTCGCGCAGGCCATCGAGACCGAGGGCTTCGAGGTGCTCGGCGTCACCAGCTACGGCGACCTGAGCCAGTTCGCCCAGCAGCAAAGCCGTGCCAGCGCCTTCATCCTGTCGATCGACGACGAGGAGTTCACCGTCGGGCCCGACCTGGATCCGGCCGTGCTGAGCCTGCGCAGCTTCATCGGCGAGGTGCGGCGCAAGAACGCCGACGTGCCGATCTACATTTACGGCGAAACCAAGACCTCGCGCCATATCCCGAACGACATCTTGCGCGAGCTGCACGGCTTCATCCACATGTTCGAGGACACGCCGGAGTTCGTGGCGCGCCACATCATCCGCGAGGCCAAGAGCTACCTCGAAGGCGTGCAGCCGCCGTTCTTCAAGGCGCTGATCGACTACGCGGAAGACGGCTCGTACTCGTGGCACTGCCCCGGCCACTCGGGCGGCGTGGCTTTCCTCAAGAGCCCGGTCGGCCAGATGTTCCACCAGTTCTTCGGCGAGAACATGCTGCGCGCGGACGTCTGCAACGCGGTGGAAGAACTCGGGCAACTGCTCGACCACACCGGCCCGGTCGCGGCCAGCGAGCGCAATGCAGCGCGCATCTTCAATGCCGACCATTGCTTCTTCGTGACCAACGGCACCAGCACCAGCAACAAGATGGTGTGGCACCACACGGTGGCACCCGACGACGTGGTGGTGGTCGACCGCAACTGCCATAAGTCGATCCTGCACGCGATCATCATGACGGGCGCCATTCCGGTGTTCATGAAGCCCACGCGCAACCACTTCGGCATCATCGGCCCGATTCCCAAGAGCGAATTCGAGCAGAGCGCCATCAAGGCCAAGATCAAGGCCAATCCGCTGTTGGCCGACGTCGACCACGACAAGGTCAAGCCGCGCGTGATGACGCTCACGCAGTCGACCTACGACGGGGTGATCTACAACACCGAGACCATCAAGAACATGCTCGACGGCTACGTCGACACGCTGCACTTCGACGAAGCCTGGCTGCCGCATGCGGCCTTCCATCCGTTCTACGGCGCCTACCACGCAATGGGCAAGCGGCGCGTGCGGCCGAAGGAGTCGCTGGTGTTCGCCACCCAGTCCACGCACAAGCTGCTCGCCGGCATCAGCCAGGCCAGCCATGTGCTGGTGCAGGACTCGCAGAACCGCGCACTCGACCGCGACCTGTTCAACGAGGCCTACCTGATGCACTCGTCCACGAGCCCGCAGTACGCGATCATCGCGAGCTGCGACGTGGCCGCGGCAATGATGGAGCCGCCCGGCGGCACTGCGCTGGTGGAAGAGAGCATCCTCGAGGCGCTCGACTTTCGCCGCGCGATGCGCAAGGTGGAAGCCGAGTTCGGCAAGGACGAATGGTGGTTCAAGGTCTGGGGCCCCGAGAAGCTGGTCGATGAGGGCATCGGCCGCGCCGAAGACTGGATCATGCAGGGCGAGAAGAACGGCAAGCCGACGAAGAAGAAGTCGCCACGCAACTGGCACGGCTTCGGCGAACTGGCCGACGGCTTCAACATGCTCGACCCGATCAAGTCGACCATCGTGACGCCCGGCCTCGACCTCGAAGGCAGCTTCGCGGAGACCGGCATTCCCGCGAGCGTGGTGACCAAGTTCCTGGCCGAGCACGGCGTGATCGTGGAGAAGACCGGCCTCTACAGCTTCTTCATCATGTTCACCATCGGCATCACCAAGGGCCGCTGGAACACGCTGCTCACGGCGCTGCAGCAGTTCAAGGACGACTACGCGCGCAACCAGCCGATGTGGCGGATCCTGCCCGAATTCTGCCAGCAGCATCCGGGCTACGAGCGCCTGGGGCTGCGCGACCTGTGCCAGCACATCCACCAGCTCTATGCGCGCTACGACGTGGCACGGCTCACCACCGAGATGTACCTGAGCGACCTGACGCCGGCGATGAAGCCCAGCGATGCCTTCGCGCACATCGCGCACCGCAAGACCGAGCGCGTGGAGATCGACGAGCTCGAAGGCCGCATCACCACGAGCCTGATCACGCCGTACCCGCCGGGCATCCCGCTGCTGATTCCGGGCGAGGTGTTCAACAAGAAGATCGTCGACTACCTGAAGTTCTCGCGCGAATTCAACCTGCAGTGCCCGGGCTTCGAGACCGACATCCACGGCCTGGTGGCGCGCATCGACGAGACCGGCAAGAAGCGCTATTACGCGGACTGCGTGGCGCTGCCGAAGCAAGAAGCTAAGAAGTAAGAAGCGGCGAGCGAGTGCCGGCGCGCCTCAAGAGGGCGCGTCGGTTCGGACGCGCATGAAGCGCGCGAAGCGCGGCAGCCCGCTCGCATGGGTGCCGTTGTAGCGGTAGGTGACCCAGGTTCCGACGGCCGGGGGATGGTCGCGCTGGGCATCGCTCAGGCCGCTGCCAAGCTTGAAGCGCCGGCCGTCGCGCGTTTCGACCAGCAGCGCGCCGAGCCGGCCGGCATGCCGGCCCTTGCCGCCCACATGCCCGACCACGCGCGCCTCGGCGTCCTCGTAGCTCTTGACCTTCAGCAGGTCGTTGTTCCGCTCGGCGCGGTAGAGCGAACTCCCCCGGTGCAGCATGAGCCCTTCGCCGCCCATCTTTTCGGTCTTGGCGAGCAGTGCCTGGAGCGCGGCATGGGTGGTGGCGCGTTCCTGGGGCACGGGCACCACCCAGGGCGCATCGGTGATCGGCAGCAGCTGGCGCAGGGCGGCCAGGCGCGCGGTGAAGTCGCCGCCATGGGCCGGCAGGTCGAACACCATGAAGCGCATCTCGCGCCAG
This sequence comes from Variovorax sp. Soil_C_39, assembly GCF_057656815.1. NCBI lineage: Bacteria > Pseudomonadati > Pseudomonadota > Betaproteobacteria > Burkholderiales > Comamonadaceae > Variovorax > Variovorax sp. Soil_C_39. Next base: position 645,486 of record NZ_JBDGJQ010000002.1, on the reverse strand, counting down.
GCCGCGTCATTGGGCGTCTGGCTGCGAACGGTGGACGCGGCGCGCTCGAATTGTCCGCGGCCCGCCCAGAGTTCGCCGTCGAGCGGCTGCTTGGGCAGCGGCGCGGTGAACCAGGCCGGCGCGATGACGGCTTCGCCGCCGCGGGTCCAGAGCCGCTGGCCATCCCAGAAGCCGCGCAGGCCGTCGTATTTCTCGCTGACCCAATAGTCGTCGAGCGACATGCCCGGCCGGTAGACCCCGGCGAGCATCAGCCGCGGCGGGCCGTCGGTCGCAGCGGCGGCGGTGCGCGCCACCAGCGCGCCGAGGCCGGCGAGCAGCAGCGTGCGTCGCGTCAGGGGGAGGGCGCAGCGCATGAAGATCCGGCCTGGCAGTAAGAGGAAGGGAGGGCGGGGCTTATTCCGCCATGCCCGGCACCACCCGGCTGAAGCCGCCGTCGACGTAGGTGATCTCGGCGGTCACGCCGCTGGCCAGGTCGCTCAGCAGAAAGGCGGCCACGTTGCCGACTTCCTCGATCGTCACGTTGCGGCGGATCGGCGAGGCCTCGGCGACCGCCGAGAGGATCTTGCCGAAATCCTTGATGCCGCTCGCGGCCAGCGTCTTGATCGGGCCGGCGCTGATGCCGTTGGCGCGCATGCCCTTGGGGCCGATCGCGGCGGCGGTGTAGCGCACCGAGGCCTCGAGCGAGGCCTTGGCCAGGCCCATGGTGTTGTAGTTGGGCAGCGCGCGCTCGGCGCCCAGGTAGGTCAACGTGAGGAGCGCCGCCTTCGGATTGAGATAGGGCAGCGCCGCCTTGGCCATGGCCGGGAAGCTGTAGGCGCTGATGTCGTGCGCGATCCGGAAGCCCTCGCGCGACAGGCCGCCGAGAAAGTCGCCCGCGATCGCCTCGCGCGGCGCAAAGCCGATGCTGTGCACGAAGCCGTCGAAGGTGGGCCAGGTCTGCGCCAGGTCCGCGAACAGCTTGTCGATCTGCGCGTCGTCGCCCACGTCGCAGTCGAAGATCAGCTTCGAGCCGAAATCGGCCGCAAACTCGGTGATGCGGTCCTTGAAACGTTCGCCCACGTAGCTGAACGCCAGTTCGGCGCCCTGCGCGTGGCACGCCTTGGCGATGCCGTAGGCGATGGAGCGGTTGCTCAGCACGCCGGTGATCAACAGTTTTTTGCCGGAAAGAAAGCCCATGGATCTGCCTCTTGAAAATCTTGTGCAGAATTCTCGCATGCGAGGTTGGCTGCTTCTTTTCTTGGCGCTCTCGGCGGCTCCCTCATGGGCCGCCCATGCCTACGCGCAATTCGGCGACATCAAGTACCCGCCCGGGTTCACCCATTTCGCCTATGTGAACCCCGATGCGCCCAAGGGTGGTGAGTTCAGGCTGGTACCGCCGACGCGGCCGACCAACTTCGACAAGTTCAACCCGTTCACGCTCAAGGGCACGGGACCCGCGGGGATCGGACCGTTGATGTTCGAAAGCCTGATGACCGGCAATTCCGAGGAGCCGACCACGGCCTACGGCCTGCTGGCCGAGGACGTGGAGGTGGCGCCCGACCGGCTCTCGGCCACCTTCAGGCTCAACCCGAAGGCCCGCTTCAACGACGGCTCGCCGGTGCTGGCGGCCGACGTGGTCCATTCGTTCGTGACGCTCACGGGGCCGCTCGCCTCGCCGCAGTTCAAGACCATCTACGCCGAGGTCCGGAAGGTGACGGCGCTCGGCGAGCGCAGCGTGCGCTTCGACTTCGCGAGCCCGAACCGCGAACTGCCGCTGGTGGTCGGCGGCATGCCGGTGTTCAGCCGGCAGTGGGGCGGCGGCAAGCCCTTCGACCAGATCGTCAGCGAGGTGCCGATCGCGTCGGGCCCCTACCGCCCGGCGAGCGACCGCCTGGGCCGCGACATCACCTACGTGCGCCGCGCCGACTACTGGGGCGCCGAGTTGCCGGTGCGAAAGGGGTTCTTCAACTTCGACCGCATCGCCTACAAGGTGTACCTCGACGAGACGGCGCGCTTCGAGGGGCTCAAGGCCGGCGAGTTCGACTTCATGCGCGAGTTCACCTCTCGCAACTGGGCGCGCCAGTACAAGGGCAAGCAGTTCGACAGCGGCGAGATCGTCAAGCGCGCCTTCGAGAACCAGAACCCGGGCGACTTCCAGGGCTACATCTTCAACACCCGCAGGGACAAGTTCAAGGACGTGCGCGTGCGCGAGGCCATCGGTCTCGCGATGGACTTCGAATGGCTCAACCGGCAGCTGTTCTACGGCCTCTACAAACGCGTGCACGGCTACTTCCCGAACAGCGAGTTCCATGCCGAGGGCCTGCCCAAGCCCGACGAACTGGCGCTGATGGAGCCGCTGCGCGCCAAGCTCCGGCCCGAAGTGTTCGGGCCTGCCGCCGTGCCGGCGAGCACCGAGCCACCCGGCAGCCTGCGCGACAACCTGCGACGGGCGAGGGCGCTGCTGGCCGAAGCGGGCTGGACCTACCGTGACGGCGCACTGCGCAACGAGAAGAACGAGGCCTTCACGATCGAGTTCCTCAACGACCAGCCCTCGCTGATCCGCGTCGCCACGCCGCTGCAGGCGTCGCTGAGAAAGCTCGGCATCGCGCTGAGCTTTCGCACCGTCGACTTCTCGCTCGCGCAGCAGCGCATGGACAACCACGACTTCGACATGACGACGCGGCGGCTGCCGGGCAGCAGCGCGCCGGGCGGGGAACTGTTCGAGCTGTTCGGCGCCAAGGCCGCGGAAACCAACGGCTCGGCCAACGCATGGGGCATTGCCGATCCGGCGGTGGACGCGATCATCGGCAAGGTGGTGGCGGCAACCACGCGCCCCGAGCTCGCCACGGCCATGCGCGTGCTCGACCGCGTGCTCTCGCACGGCCATTACTCGATCCCGATGTACTACGGCAGCGACTTCCTGATCGGCTACCGGCCGGCCGGCGTGGTGCTGCCGCCGACCATCCCGCCGTACTACGATGCGGGCGACTGGGCCCTCTCGACGTGGTGGGCCTCGCCCGCCAACAAGTGAACGAGGCATCCCCCGGAATGGCCAGCTACATCCTCAAACGCCTCCTGCTGATGATCCCGACGCTGCTGGGCGTGCTGCTCATCACCTTCATGGTGATCCAGTTCGTGCCGGGCGGCCCGGTCGAGCAGATGGTGGCGCAGCTGCAGGGCCGCGACTCGGGGGGCGAACGCGCGGCCGCCGCCGGCGCGGGCTATCGCGGCCGACAGGGGCTCGACCCGCAGCGCATCGAGGAGATCAAGAAGCTCTACGGCTTCGACAAGCCCCCGCACGAGCGCTTCTGGCAGATGCTCAAGTCCTTCGCGCGGCTCGACCTCGGCCAGAGCTTCTACCAGCGCAAGGCGGTCTGGGAACTGGTCAAGGAAAAGCTGCCGGTGTCGATCAGCCTGGGCCTGTGGACCTTTTTCATCAGCTACCTGATCGCGGTGCCGCTGGGTGTGGCGAAGGCGGTGCGTGCGGGCTCGCGCTTCGACTTCGTCACCACGCTGATCGTGCTGATCGGCTATGCGATCCCTGGCTTCGTGCTCGGGGTGGCGCTGCTCGTCATCTTCGGCGGGCAACTGCAGTGGTTTCCGCTTCGCGGGCTGACTTCGCCCAACTGGGAAACGCTGAGCTGGGGCGCGAAGATCGTCGACTATCTCTGGCACATCACGCTGCCGGTGACGGCGATGGTGCTCGGCAGCTTCGCGGTCACGGCCATGCTCACGAAGAACTCCTTCCTCGAGGAAATCCGCAAGCAATACGTGCTGACCGCGCGCGCCAAGGGGCTGGCCGAACGGCAGGTGCTCTGGAAGCACATCTTCCGCAACGCGCTGATCCCGATCATCACGGGCTTCCCAGCCGCCTTCATCGGCGCGTTCTTCACCGGCTCGCTGCTGATCGAAACGCTGTTCTCGCTCGATGGCCTCGGCCTGCTGAGCTACGAGAGCGTGATCCGCCGCGACTATCCGGTGGTGCTCGGCACGCTGTTCCTGTTCACGCTCATCGGACTCGCGACCAAGCTCATTTCGGACTTGTGCTACGTCTGGGTCGACCCGAGGGTGAAGTTTGACTGACGTGCCGATCGCCTCCGTGAGCCCCGGACGCCGCGCCTGGCGCCGCTTCCGCCGCAATCCGCTGGGCTTCTGGAGCCTGGTGGTGTTCACGATCCTCGTCGTCCTGAGCCTGTTCGCAGAGCTGCTGTCGACCGACAAGCCGCTCGTCGTGCGCTACGAGGGCCAGACCTACTTTCCGGTGTTGCGCGACTACCCCGAGAAGACCTTCGGCGGCGACTTCGAGACGCCGGCCGACTACCTCGACCCGTTCATCCGCGAGCGCATCACCTCGGGCCGCAACTGGGCCGTGTACGCGCCCAACCCCTATGGACCGCAGACGCTCAACTACTTCGCCAAGTTGCCGAATCCTGCGGCGCCGTCGCGCGAGAACCTGTTCGGCACCGATGACCGCGGCCGCGACCTGCTGGCGCAGCTGATCTACGGCTTTCGGGTCAGCGTGCTGTTCGCGCTGGCGCTCACCGCCATCGGTGTGGTGCTGGGCATCGTGACGGGGGCGATCCAGGGCTTTTTCGGCGGCAAGACCGACCTGGCGTTCCAGCGCTTCATCGAGATCTGGGGTTCGATGCCCGAGCTGTACCTGCTGATCATCTTCAGCGCGATCTTCTCGCCGAGCGTGGCGCTGCTCTTGATCCTGCTGAGCCTGTTCGGCTGGATGGGGCTCTCGGACTACGTGCGCGCGGAGTTCCTGCGCAACCGCCAGATGGACTACGTGCGCGCGGCGCGGGCGCTCGGCGTGGGCAATCTGCAGATCATGTGGCGCCACATCCTGCCCAACAGCATGGTGCCGGTGGTCACGTTCCTGCCGTTCCGAATGAGTGCGGCGATCCTCGCGTTGACCTCGCTCGACTTCCTCGGCCTCGGCGTGCCGCCGGGCACCCCGTCGCTCGGCGAACTGCTGAGCCAGGGTAAGGCCAACATCGATGCCTGGTGGATCTCGCTGTCCACCTTCGGCGTGCTCGTGATCACGCTGATGCTGCTCACCTTCATGGGCGACGCGCTGCGCGATGCCCTGGACCCGCGCAAGGCAGACAAGTGAGCGACATGTCCCGACCCCAGCCACCCCTCGTCGACGTGAAGGGCCTGCGCGTTGCCTTCGGCGGCAAGGAGGTCGTGCACGGCATCGACTTCCACATCGCTGCGGGTGAAAAGCTCGCGCTGGTCGGCGAGTCGGGCTCGGGCAAGACGGTCACTGCGCTGTCGCTGCTGCGGCTGGTGCAGAACGCCGATCTGGCCGGAACCGCCACGCTGTTCAATGCGCCGCCTTCTTCGCCGAACGGGCGCGACCTGCTGTCGATCCCCGAACGCGAACTGCGCGGCATCCGCGGCAAGGAGATCGCGATGATCTTCCAGGAGCCGATGACCGCGCTCAACGCGCTCTACACCGTGGGCGACCAGATCGCCGAGGTGCTCGAACTGCACGAAGGGCTTCCCGCGCGCGCCGCACAGGAGGCGGCCGTCCGGCTTCTTTCCGACACTGGCATCCCCGAGCCCGAGCGGCGGGCGAGGGCGTTTCCGCACCAGCTCTCGGGCGGTCAGCGGCAGCGCGCCATGATCGCGATGGCGCTGGCCTGCAAACCGCGGCTGCTTTTGGCCGACGAGCCCACCACGGCGCTCGACGTCACGGTGCGCGCGCAGATCCTCGAGCTGCTCGCCGACCTGCAGCGCCGCCACGGCATGGCCGTGCTGCTGATCACGCACGACCTGAACCTCGTGCGCCGCTTCGCCGACCGGGTGGCGGTGATGGAGAGTGGCCACATCGTCGAGCACGGCGCGGTCGCCACCGTCTTCGAGGCGCCGCGGCATGCCTACACCCGCAAGCTGATCGACAGCCACCCCGAGCGCAACGTGTCGCCCGTGCCCGGCGATGCCGACGCGCGGCCGGTGCTTGAGGCCAGGGGCCTGCGCGTGGCCTATCCGATCGCGCGGCCGGGCTTCGCGGGCTGGTTCCGCAAGGGCGAGTTCGTCGCCGTGCAGGGGGCGGATTTCCGCATTGCGCCCGGCGAGACGCTCGGCGTGGTCGGCGAATCGGGCTCGGGGAAGTCGACGCTGGCGCTGGCGGCGCTCGGGCTCCTGAAGCACCGCGGCACGCTCGCGGTCGACGCCAAGGCCTGGGCTGGCGGCCGGGCCTCCGACCTGGCCCTGCGCCGCCTGATGCAGGTCGTCTTCCAGGACCCGTTCTCCTCGCTCTCGCCGCGCATGACCGTGGAGCAGATCGTGGGCGAGGGGCTGCGCGTGCATGCGCCCGAGCTCGACCGCGCGCAGCGCCGCGAACGCGCGCTGGCGGCGCTGGCCGACGTCGGGCTCGACGAAGCCCAGTTTCCGGCGCTGCTCGATCGCTATCCCCACGAATTCTCGGGCGGCCAGCGCCAGCGGCTCGCGATCGCGCGTGCGCTGATCGTCGAACCGCGCCTTCTGGTGCTTGACGAACCCACCAGCGCGCTCGACGTGACGATCCAGAAGCAGGTGCTCGGACTGCTCCAGCGGCTGCAGCGCGAGCGCGGGCTGAGCTACCTGCTTATCACGCACGACGTCGAGGTGATCAGGGCCATGGCGCACCAGGTCATCGTGATGAAGGACGGCGCGATCCTCGAAGCCGGCCCGGTCGAGCGCGTGCTCGATGCGCCGGAACACCCCTACACGCAGCGGCTCGTGGCCGCTGCCTTGCTCGAATAGAAAAAGAAGAACCCAAAGATGTCGCAGATCGGACAAGGACGGCGCGACGCCTGGCGCGCGGCGCTGGCCTGCATGGTGACGCTGGCGGTGGCGATGGGCCTGGGGCGCTTCGCTTTCACGCCCATGCTGCCGATCATGCTGCACGAGGGAAAGCTCTCGCTGCAGGGCGGAGGGGTGCTAGCTTCTCTCAATTACCTTGGTTACTTCCTCGGTGCAGTCAGTTGCGCAGCGATCGCCATTCCGGCCCGGCGCATGGTGCGCGGCGGTCTGGTCGCGACGGCGCTGCTGCTGGTCGGCATGGGGGTGCTGCACAGCTTCATCGGCTGGGGCGTGCTGCGCACGGCGGCCGGCGTGATGAGCGCCTGGGTCTTCGTGTTCGCGTCGGGCTGGGGGCTGCGCCGGCTGGCCGAAACGAATTTGCCGACGCTGGCCGGTGTGATCTACACCGGTCCGGGCATCGGCATCGCGGTGACTGGCTTGCTCGGTGGGGCGCTCGGGCGTTGGGGTTCTGAGGCAGGATGGATTGGGCTTGGCCTCCTTGCGGCGGCGCTGGTGGCACTGATCTGGCGGGTCTTCGACGACGGCGAGGCGCCCGCTGCCGGCGGCGCGGCGGCAGGAGTACCAGTCGCGCCCGGCTTTGCCGCGCCAGCGTCGGCGCGCGGCGATGCGGCCTGGCTCGTGGCGCTCTACGGGCTGGCGGGTTTCGGCTACATCATCACCGCGACCTTCCTGCCGGTGATTGCCCGCCAGGCATTGCCCGGCTCGACCTGGCCCGACCTGTTCTGGCCGCTGTTCGGGCTTGCGATCATTCCGGGCGCCCTGATCGGCGCGCGGGCGCCCCAGCATTGGGACAACCGGCTGCTGCTCGCAGTCGCGTACGCGCTGCAGGCGCTCGGCGTGGTGCTGTCGGTGGCCTGGCCAACCATCGTCGGTTTTGCGCTTGGCAGCCTGCTGCTCGGCATGCCATTCACCGCCATCACCCTTTTCGCCATGCGCGAAGCGCGCCGCCTGCGCGGCAATGCGGCGGCCGGATTGATCGGCTATGCCACGGCTTCGTACGGTGTCGGCCAGATCGTCGGCCCATTGTTTGCCGCGCCGCTGGCACAGCGAACCGGCACTTTCGAGCTGCCGCTGCTGGTTGCGGCAGCGGCGCTGGCGCTCGGCGCGGCGCTGTTTGCGCGGGTCTGGGCCAAATCCCGGTGCCGGGTAGCGTTTTGAAGCGCGCCAGCCCCTTCATTTGTCATTGGAATAGCATATAATCCGAGGCTCACGACCAAACGGGCGGGTACCAACCGCCCGTTTTTTTTGGTCTGTCCGAATTCAATGCGTGGCACCCGTGGCGGGCGGGTGGCGCGCATATACGTTTTTATTCAAGGCATTTTCAAACACGTGGCATTGCAGCAGACAGTGGAACAAACCGTTGCCGGACTCGGCTACGACCTGGTCGAGATCGAGCGCTCGGCCGGGGGATTGCTGCGCGTGACAATTGATTTGCCCTGGACCGCCCCCACTTCCGAAGCCTTGGCTGCTGGTATGCCCGAGCCCTTCGTGACGGTGGAAGACTGCGAAAAAGTCACACGCCAATTGCAGTTTGCGCTCGAAGTCGACGGCGCCGAATACAAGCGGCTCGAGGTTTCCTCGCCGGGTATTGACCGCCCGCTGCGCAATGCGCAGGATTTCGAGCGCTTCGTGGGTGAAGTGATCGACATCACGCTGAAGGCGCCGATGGGTGCGGCGGCTGCCGGGCAGGTGTCTGCCAACCGCAAGAAATTCCGCGGCACGCTGGAGCGTGTCGAGACGGCCGAAGGCGCCGCGGGCTGGCAGATCGTCTGGAGCGATGCGCCCGAGCCCAAGCCTGGACAAAAAGTGAGCAAGAAGCGCGCGCCTGCACCGCTGCGCGCGCTGGGCTTCTCGCTGGACGAGCTGCGCGAGGCGCGGCTCGCACCCATTGTGGATTTCAAGGGCCGCAGGGCCAAGACCCAGCAGGGTTCGACGGATATTGACGACGGAACGAATGTTCCGGACTGACTGAAGGAGAGTGGTGGCATGAATCGCGAAATGTTGATGTTGGTGGATGCGATCTCGCGCGAGAAGAACGTCGAACGCGACGTGGTCTTCGGCGCGGTCGAATCCGCGCTGGCGCAAGCCACCAAGAAGCTCCACCAGGGCGACGTGGACATCCGCGTCTCGGTCGACCGCGAAAGCGGCGACTATGAAACCTTCCGCCGCTGGCACGTCGTCCCGGACGAGGCCGGCCTGCAGCTGCCCGACCAGGAGATCCTCCTGTTCGAAGCCCGCGAGGAAATGCCCGACATCGAGGTCGACGAGTACATCGAGGAAGCGGTCGACTCCGTGCCGATCGGCCGCATCGGTGCGATGGCCGCCAAGCAGGTCATCCTGCAGAAGATCCGCGACGCCGAGCGCGAGATGCTGCTCAATGACTTCATGTCGCGCGGCGACAAGATCTTCGTGGGTACCGTCAAGCGCCTCGACAAGGGCGACATCATCGTGGAGGCCGGCCGCGTCGAAGGGCGCCTGCGCCGCAGCGAGATGATCGCCAAGGAGAACCTGCGCAACGGCGACCGCGTGCGCGCCATGATCATGGAGGTCGACCTCACGCTTCGTGGCGCGCCCATCATCCTCTCGCGCTCGGCACCCGAGTTCATGATCGAGCTGTTCCGCCAGGAAGTGCCCGAGATCGAGCAGGGCCTGCTCGAGATCAAGAGCTGTGCCCGCGATCCCGGCTCGCGCGCCAAGATCGCCGTGCTCTCGCACGACAAGCGTGTCGACCCGATCGGCACCTGCGTCGGCGTGCGCGGCACCCGCGTCAATGCCGTGACCAACGAGCTCGCCGGCGAGCGCGTGGACATCGTGCTGTGGAGCGAGGACCCGGCCCAGTTCGTCATCGGCGCGCTGGCCCCGGCCAACGTGTCGTCGATCGTGGTCGACGAGGAAAAGCACGCCATGGACGTGGTGGTCGACGAGGAAAACCTCGCGATCGCCATCGGCCGCGGCGGCCAGAACGTGCGCCTCGCTTCCGACCTCACGGGCTGGAAGATCAACATCATGGACGCCAACGAGTCGGCCCAGAAGCAGGCGAGCGAAACCGATGCGAGCCGCAAGCTCTTCATGGAAAAGCTCGACGTCGACGAGGAAATCGCTGACATCCTGATTTCCGAGGGCTTCACCAGCCTCGAGGAAGTGGCCTATGTGCCGATCTCCGAACTACTGGAGATCGAGTCGTTCGATGAAGATACGATCAACGAACTCCGTTCGCGCGCCAAGGATGCGCTGCTGACGATGGAAATCGCCAAGGAAGAGGGCGTCGAGACCGTCTCGCAGAATCTGCGCGACCTCGAAGGCCTGGACCCCGAGCTGATTCCCAAGCTGGCCGAGGCGGGTGTTCACACCCGTGACGACCTGGCCGACCTCGCGGTCGATGAACTCACCGAGATCACCGGCCACAGCGCCGATGACGCCAAAGCCCTCATCTTGAAAGCCCGCGAACACTGGTTCGCCGGCCAAGAGTGACGGTCATGGAGGCACGAAACCAATATGTCCAGTACCACTGTCGCCGAGTTCGCGCACGAACTCAAGAAGACTCCCGAAACCCTGCTTGACCAGCTCAAGAGTGCGGGCGTGCCCAAAGCGGCCGCCACCGACGCGCTCACCGAGGCTGACAAGCAGCGCCTGCTCGGCCACCTGAAGGCCGCGCACGGCACTGTCGAGCCCGAGCGCAAGAAAATCACGCTGACCAAGAAGTCGACCAGCGAGATCAAGCAGGCCGATGCCATGGGCCGCGCCCGCACGATCCAGGTCGAGGTGCGCAAGAAGCGCACCTTCATCCAGCGCGACGATGGCCCCGCGGTCGCGCCCGAAGCGCCGCCGGCTGCCGAGGCGCCCGCCGAGGCCCCCGCCGCACCCCGCATCGACGAGACCGAACTGGCCCGCCGCGAGGAAGAGGCGCGCCGCCAGGCCGAGCTGATCCGCCGTCAGGAAGAAGAGCTCGTCGAAAAGCGCCGCCTGCGCGAGGAAACCGAAGCCCGTGCACGCGAACAGGCCGAGAAGGCCGAGCGCGCCGAACAGGCCGAACAGGAAGCCGCACGCGCCGCCGCCGAGAAGAAGAAGGCCGCCGATGCCGCCGCTTCGCCTGCGAAGGAAACGGCCGCGCCGGCGCCTGCGCCCGCCGCAGCCGCTGCCGAGCAGCAGGCCGCCGACGACAAGGCGGCAGCGCAGGCAGCCGCGGCCCAGGCCAAGGAAGACGCGAAGGCCAAGGCCGCCGCCGAATCCCAGGCCCGTGCCGACGAAGAAGCCGCCCGCGCCCGCGATCTCGACGAACGCCGCCGCAAGGCCCTCGCCGAGGCCGAAGCCATCCGCGCGATGATGAATGCGCCGGCCCGTGTGCTGGTGCCGCACAAGGCGCCCGAAAAGCCGCAGCCCGAAAAGGCGGCGGTCAAGGGCACGCTGCACAAGCCGGCTGCGCCCGCGGCCCGCCCTGGTGCGCCCGCCGCGCCGGGTGCTGCAGCACCCGCTGGCGCAGGCAAGGAAGTCAAGTCGGCCAAGCTCTCGTCGAGCTGGGCCGGCGATCCTGCCGCCAAGAAGAAGGAAATCAAGACCCGCGGCGATGCGAGCGGCGGCGTTGGCCGCGGCAACTGGCGCGGAGGCCCGCGTGGGCGCCGCGGCGGCAACGACCGCGGAGGCCATGAAGACCATGTGCAGGCCGCACCGGTCGAGGCGCGCATTATCGAAGTGCACGTGCCCGAGACCATCACGGTGGCCGAGCTCGCGCACAAGATGGCCGTCAAGGCCCAGGAAGTCATCAAGCAGCTCATGAAGCTGGGCCAGATGGCGACCATCAACCAGTCGCTCGACCAGGACACCGCCATGATTCTGGTGGAGGAAATGGGCCACAACGCGGTGGTTGCCGCGCTGGACGACCCCGAAGCCTTCACCGACGAGGACGTGTCGGCGCAGCAGGCAGAAGCCCTGCCGCGCGCACCGGTCGTGACCGTCATGGGCCACGTCGACCACGGCAAGACCTCGCTGCTGGACTACATCCGGCGCGCCAAGGTCGCCTCGGGCGAAGCCGGCGGCATCACGCAGCACATTGGTGCGTACCACGTCGAAACCGAACGCGGCATGGTGTCGTTCCTTGACACCCCGGGTCACGAGGCGTTCACCGCCATGCGTGCCCGCGGTGCGCAGGCCACCGACATCGTCATCCTCGTGGTGGCGGCCGACGACGGCGTCATGCCCCAGACCAAGGAAGCCATCAAGCACGCGAAGGCGGCTGGCGTGCCGATCGTGGTCGCTATCAACAAGGTGGACAAACCCGACGCCAACCTGGACCGCGTGAAGCAGGAACTGGTGGCCGAAGAGGTCGTGCCTGAAGAGTACGGCGGCGACGTGCCGTTCGTGCCGGTGTCGGCCAAGACCGGCCAGGGCATCGACAACCTGCTCGAGCAGGTGCTGCTGCAGGCCGAAGTGCTGGAACTCAAGGCGCCGGTCGATGCCGCCGCCAAGGGCTTGGTCATCGAAGCCCAACTCGACAAGGGCCGCGGCCCGGTCGCAACCGTGCTGGTGCAATCCGGCACGCTCAAGACCGGCGACGTGGTGCTGGCGGGCTCGACCTATGGCCGCGTGCGCGCCATGCTCGACGAAGACGGCAAGACCATCAAGACCGCGGGTCCTTCGATTCCGGTCGAGATTCAGGGCCTGACCGAAGTGCCGCAAGCGGGCGACGAGTTCATGGTGATGAGCGACGAGCGCCGTGCGCGCGAGATCGCCACCTACCGTGCCGGCAAGTTCCGCAACACCAAGCTGGCAAGGGCCCAGGCCGCGAACCTGCAGAACATGTTCACCGACCTCTCGGCCGGCGAAGTGCAGACGCTGCGCATCATCATCAAGGCCGACGTGCAGGGCTCGCAGGAAGCGCTGGCCCAGTCGCTGCTCAAGCTGGCGACCGAAGAGGTCAAGGTGCAGATCGTGTACGCCGGCGTGGGCGGCATCAGCGAAAGCGACATCAACCTCGCGATCGCGTCGAAGGCCGTCGTGATCGGCTTCAATGTGCGCGCCGACTCCGGTGCGCGCAAGCTGGCCGAAGGCAACGGCGTGCAGCTGAACTACTACAGCATCATTTACGACGCCGTGGACGAGATCAAGGTCGCGATGTCGGGCATGCTGGCGCCGGAGCGCCGCGAGGAAATCATCGGCTCGGCCGAGATCCGTACGGTGTTCGTGGCTTCGAAGATCGGCACGGTCGCGGGTTCGTACGTCACCTCAGGTTCGGTCAACCGCAGCGCGCATTTCCGCCTGCTGCGCGACAACGTGGTGATCTACACGGGCGAGGTCGACTCGATCAAGCGCATGAAGGACGACGTGCGCGAAGTCCGCGAAGGCTTCGAGTGCGGTATCAAACTCAAGAACTACAACGACATCAAAGAGGGCGATCAGCTCGAGTTCTTCGAGATCAAGGAAATCGCCCGGACGCTCTAAGCGCTCGATGCGAGGAACGCCATGCCCAAGAGAAAAGCTGCCGCCCCCAACCGCGCCTTCAAGGTGGCCGACCAGATCCAGCGCGATCTGACGGAGCTGATCGCGCGCGAGTTGAAGGACCCGCGCGTGGGCATGGTCACGATCCAGGCGGTCGAGGTCACGCCCGACTATGCGCACGCGAAGATCTACTTCAGCATGCTCACGGGCGACGTGACCGAGACCACCGACGCGCTCAACCAGGCCGCGGGCTTCCTGCGCAACGGCCTGTTCAAGCGCCTCCACATCCACACCGTGCCCACGCTGCACTTCCTGTTCGACCGCACCACCGAGCGTGCGGCCGACATGAATGCGCTGATTGCGCAGGCCGTCGCTTCGCGTTCGAAAGACGACTGACGATGAACGCGCCACGCACACGGGTGCAGCGGCGCCCTGTGCATGGGGTGTTGTTGCTCGACAAACCGCTGGGGCTCTCCAGCAACCAGGCCTTGCAGAAGGCCAAGTGGTTGTTGCGCGCCGAAAAGGCGGGCCATACCGGCACGCTCGATCCACTGGCCACCGGCGTGCTGCCGCTGTGCTTTGGCGCGGCCACCAAGTTCAGCCAACTGCACCTCGATGCAGACAAGACCTACGTGGCCACGGCCCGGCTTGGCGTCAAGACGACGACCGGCGATGCCGAGGGCGAGGTGATCGCCGAACGGCCGGTGCAGGTCTCGCCCGAAGACCTCGTGCGCGTCGAAGCGCAGTTCGCCGGCTCGATCAGCCAGGTGCCGCCGATGCACAGCGCGCTCAAGAAGGACGGCAAGGCGCTCTATGAATATGCCCGCGAGGGCGTGGAGGTCGAGCGCGCGCCGCGCGACGTCGTCATCCACATGCTCGCGCTCGAACGCACGGGCGATGCCGAACTGCGCATCGCCGCCCGCGTGAGCAAGGGCACCTACATCCGCACGCTCGGCGAAGACATCGGCGAGGCGCTCGGCTGCGGCGCCCACCTGACCTCGCTGCGCCGCATCGCCACGGGCAACTTCGTCGAGGCGCAATGCGTCACGCTCGAGGCGCTCGAGGCCATGGACGAGGACGAGCGCCTCGCGCAACTGCGGCCGGCCGAGGCCCTGGTGGACGGCCACAGCCGCGTCACGCTCGGCGCCGAAGATGCGGCACGTTTCCTGTCGGGGTTGCGGCGCCGCGGCGACTGGGGCGACGCCGATGCGGTGGCGGTGTTCGGCACCGACCCACCGGCCTTCCTGGGCACCGCCCATGTCAAGGCCAGCGAACTGATCCCGGGGCGCTTGCTGAACCCCATCGAAATCCAGCAAATTCTTTTGAACGCACAACAGACCGAAGCGACACCATGAGTACCAACAAGCAAATCCGCAATATCGCCATCATTGCCCACGTGGACCATGGCAAGACCACGATGGTTGACCAGTTGCTGCGCCAGTCGGGCACCTTCGCCGAGCACGAGAAGGTTGTCGACACCGTGATGGACAACAACGCGATCGAGAAGGAACGCGGCATCACGATCCTGGCGAAGAACTGCGCCGTGACTTGGCAGGGCACGCACATCAACATCGTCGACACCCCGGGCCACGCGGACTTCGGCGGCGAAGTGGAGCGCGCGCTCAGCATGGTCGACGGCGTGGTGCTGCTGATCGATGCCCAGGAAGGCCCGATGCCGCAGACCCGCTTCGTGACCAAAAAGGCGCTGGCGCTCGGCCTGAAGCCGATCCTGGTCGTCAACAAGGTCGACAAGCCCGGCGCCAATCCTGACAAGGTGGTCAACGCCGCCTTCGACCTGTTCGACAAGCTCGGCGCGACCGACGAACAGCTCGACTTCCCGGTGGTGTACGCCTCGGGCATCAACGGCTGGTCGTCGCTCGAGGAGGGTGCGCCCGGCGAGCAGTGGGGCCCCGACATGTCGGCCCTGTTCAACACCATCCTCGAGCACGTGCCGGCCCAGACGGGCGACCCCGAGGCGCCGCTGCAGCTGCAGATCTCGGCACTCGACTTCTCGACCTTCGTCGGGCGCATCGGCGTGGGCCGCATCAGCCAGGGCACCCTGAAGCCGATGACGGACGTGCTGGTGATGGAAGGCCCGGACGGCAAGTCGATTAAAGGCCGCGTCAACCAGGTGCTGACCTTCCAGGGCCTCGACCGCGTGCAGTCGACCGAGGCCGGCCCCGGGGAGATCGTGCTGATCAACGGCATCACCGACATCGGCATTGGCGTGACCGTGACCGACCCCACCAATCCGGCGCCGCTGCCGATGCTAAAGGTCGACGAGCCCACGCTGACGATGAACTTCTGCGTCAACACCAGCCCGCTGGCCGGCCGTGAAGGCAAGTTCG
The DNA here is from genome assembly GCF_057656815.1 of Variovorax sp. Soil_C_39. Lineage (NCBI taxonomy): Bacteria > Pseudomonadati > Pseudomonadota > Betaproteobacteria > Burkholderiales > Comamonadaceae > Variovorax > Variovorax sp. Soil_C_39. Next base: position 629,911 of record NZ_JBDGJQ010000002.1, on the reverse strand, counting down.
TCACCAGCCGCCAGATCTGGGACCGCCTGCAGAAGGAACTGCAGCACAACGTGGCCCTGCGCGTGAACGAAACCGGCGAAGAAGGCATCTTCGAGGTGATGGGCCGTGGTGAACTGCACCTGACCATCCTGCTGGAGAACATGCGCCGCGAAGGCTACGAGATGGCCGTGTCGAAGCCGCGCGTGGTGTTCCGCACCGTCGACGGCGAGAAGCACGAGCCGATCGAGCTGGTCACGGCCGACATCGAGGAACAGCACCAGGGCGGCGTGATGCAGGCACTGGGCGAGCGCAAGGGCGAGCTCGTCAACATGGAACCGGACGGCCGCGGCCGCGTGCGCCTCGAGTACCGCATTCCGGCGCGGGGCCTGATCGGCTTCACCAACGAGTTCCTGAACCTGACGCGCGGCTCGGGCCTCATCAGCAACATCTTCGACAGCTACGAGCCGCACAAGGGCGACATCGGTGGTCGCAAGAACGGCGTGCTGATCTCGATGGACGACGGCGAGATCTTCACCTACGCGCTCGGCAAGCTCGACGACCGCGGCCGCATGTTCGTGAAGGCCAACGATCCGGTGTACGAAGGCATGATCGTGGGCATCCACAGCCGCGACAACGACCTCGTGGTCAACGCGACGCGCACCAAGCAGCTGACCAACTTCCGTGTCTCGGGCAAGGAAGACGCGATCAAGATCACGCCGCCGATCGACCTCACGCTCGAATACGGCGTGGAGTTCATCGAGGACGACGAACTGGTCGAGATCACGCCCAAGAGCGTGCGCCTGCGCAAGCGCTTCCTGAAGGAGCACGAGCGCAAGCGGGCCGGCCGCGACACGACGAGCTGAGCACGCGGCGGCTGGCCCGGCGATGCGCCTGACTCACGGCAGGGCGGTGTGGCTGATGGTCGCCGTGACCCTGATGTGGGGCACGGCGGGCGTCGTCACGCGCCACCTTGAACAGGCACAGAGTTTCGAGGTCACGTTCTGGCGCAGCTTCTTCACGATGCTGGCGCTGCTCGTGATCCTGCCGCTCTGGCGCGGCCGGGCGGTTTTCTCGCAGATCCGCCATGGCGGACGGGCGCTCTGGATCTCGGGCGCCTGCTGGACCGTGATGTTCACCGCATTCATGGTGGCACTCACGCTCACATCGACTGCACGGGTGCTGGTCACGCTGTCGCTCGGGCCCCTGCTCACGGCGCTGGCGGCACGCATCTTCATCGGCCATCGGCTGCCGCTTCGGACCTGGGTGGCGATCGTCGTCGGCGGTCTCGGCATCGCCTGGATGTACGGCGCTCAAATGACGGGTGGGGGCGGGGGCGCGCTGCCCGGCATGCTGGTGGCGCTCTGCGTGCCGCTCGCGGGCGCGACGAACTGGACCGTGGTGCAGCATGCCAATGCCAGGGGCCAGAACATCGACCTTGTGCCCGCGGTGCTGATCGGCGCGGCCTTGAGCACGCTGCTCACGCTGCCGCTGTCGCTGCCGTTCCAGGCGAACGCGCACGACCTGGGCCTGCTGGCCTTCCTGGGGGTATTCCAGCTCGCGATCCCGTGCGTGCTGTCGGTGCTGTGCGCACGCGTGCTCAAGGCACCCGAAGTCGCGCTGCTGGCCTTGCTCGAAGTGATCTTCGGCATCGCGCTGGCTTGGCTCGGGGCGGGCGAACAGCCCGCGGCGAGCGTGCTGACGGGCGGCGTGCTGGTGATCGGCGCACTGGTATTCAATGAATTGCTGGCGCTGCGCGCTCGCCGCACGCCCTTGCCGGACAAGGTGCTGCCGGGCGCGCACTGATCAGCAGCTGACGCGGACGAAAAAAAACCCCGGCAGCACCGGGGCCCTTGCGGCCAGCGGACCGACAGCGGTCGCTCAGGGACGCGCAACCTTCCAGGCGCCGTTCATCACGCCGTCGCCCGTCTTGTCGCCGGGCTTGCTGTCCTTCACCCAGTAGTAGAGCGGCCAGCCCTTGTAGGCCCACTGCTTCTTGCCGTCCTGGCGAGCGATGATGGTGTAGCCGCCCATGGGCTTGGCGGTTTCGGCCACCGGCAGCGGTGGCCAGTTGGCGGCGCACTGGGCGTTGCATGCGGAGGTGCCCGCGCCGGCCGTGTCGCGTGCGAAGGTGTAGAGCGTCATGCCGTTTGGCCCCACCAGCACGCCGTCGGCCGTGCGGGTCGGCGTGTCGGGTGCGCTGGCGGTCTGGTTCGACATGCTGCCGCAGCCGGCGAGCAATGCCGCCGCGAGGATCGAGGCGCTGAGCAATTTCATGCAATTTCTCCTTCAGTTGAAAAATCGCGCCGACAGCAGGGCAGGTCGGGCGACCGGGCAGTGTATGCCGGGCGCGAGGCAACTCCGGTAGGCCGGAGTCGCGAGTTTCTTTCAGCGGCTGCGGCTCTTCATTGCGCGCTCGACCTCGCGCTTGCCTTCGCGGTCCTTGATGGTGTCGCGCTTGTCGTGCTCGGCCTTGCCCTTGGCCAGCGCGATCTCGCACTTGACCTTGCCGGCCTTCCAGTGGAGGTTGAGCGGCACCAGCGTGTAGCCCTTCTGCTCGACCTTGCCGACCAGGCGCTTGATCTCTTCCTTGTGCAGCAGCAATTTCTTGGTGCGGACCGAATCGGGGCTGATATGGGTCGATGCGCTCTTGAGCGGATTGATCTGCAGGCCGACGACGAACAACTCGCCGTCGCGGATCACCACGTAGCCGTCGGTCAGCTGGACCTTGCCTTCGCGCAGCGACTTGACTTCCCAGCCCTCGAGCACCATGCCGGCCTCGAAGCGCTCTTCGAAGAAATAGTTGTACGCGGCCTTCTTGTTGTCGGCGATGCGGGAGGAGGTGGTGTCTTTTTTCTTGGTGGCCATCGTTGTCAGTTGGGGGCGCATGGCGCCCGGACAACCGCCCGGCATGCACAGGGCATCGATTCTATGAAAACCGGCACCGGCCTCAGCGATGGCGCTGCAGCGTGCGGTGCGGCGACTCGCCGAAGCGGCGCGCGTAGTCCTGTGCGAATCGCCCCAGGTGGCCGAAGCCGCATGCCAGCGCGGCCGAGGTCACGGTGGTGTCGTGCGCCGGCGCCGCGAGGCAACGGTGCACCGCGAGCAGGCGCCTCTCTCGCAGGTAGGCCATGGGTGTCAGGCCTGCGTGCTCGCGAAATGCCAACTGCAGGCTGCGTACGCACAGCCCGCTGGCCGAGGCGATCTCGTCGACGGTGAGGGCGTCCGCCAGATGGGCCTCGATGTAGTCGCGCGCACGGCGCAGCGCGCGCGGCGAGACGTCGCCGCGCGGGGTGCACAGCCGCCCGCTCTGGTTGTGCGGCAACTGGCCGAGCAGCGTGTGGATCAGGCCCGATTCGGCCTGGGCCAGGAAGGGCGTGGTCAGCGTCGTGCGGCCGCAGGAGAGCTCTTGCGCCAGGAAATCGACCAGGTGCTTCACGCTCGCGCCTGCGCCCTCGTCGAGCGCGACCGCAGGCTCGAACTCGAGCGGCCGGTCGCCGGCGGGTTCGCCGCACAGCGACGCCCAGTGGCGCTGCACCACCGCGGTGGCGATCTTCACGATCAGGTGCGGCGTGTCGTCGCCCCAGCGCATGCGCAGCGGCTTGCTCGGGGAGGCGAGCGAGGCCCGGTGCGCGTCGGACGTGAAGGACCGGCCTGCCCAGTCGATCTGGGCGCTGCCCCGCAACGGTATCTGCAGCAGGTAGAAGTCGCCGAGGCAGCCGGGATCGATCTCGACTTCGGCGCCGTATTGCACGTAGTTCAGCGAGATGTCGCCCAGCGGCGCCACGTGGTGCCGCGCATCGAAGCGCGCGCTGCCGTGCCCCAGGTGCAGCCGGTGCGGACAGAAGATGCGCGCCACTTCGTCGCGGGCCTGGTCGAGGTCGGGCGTGGCGATGACGGCGTAGCGCGCCAGGGGGAGCGTGGCCGGTTGCGCGACAGCGTGTGGCATGCGGAGCAGCGTCGAAAAGCGAATAAATGCGTTTTGCGGACAGCGCGCTGCGCAATCCGGATTGGGCAGCGAATCCTTCAAATCTAAAGTACCTGCAGCCGATTGACAACGGGACCAACCAGGAGAAAGTGCATGAGCGACAAGGACTTGCAGGACAGGACGGTGCTCGTCACCGGTGGCGCGACCCTGATCGGTGCGGGCGTTGGCCGCTGCATGCGCGATGCCGGCGCACGCGTGGTGCTGGCCGACATCGACGTGGCGCGCGGCGAAGCGGTGGCGCGCGAGATCGGTGCGACGTTCATCGCCACGGACATCACGGACGACAGCGCGGTGCAGGCCTGCGTGGCGCAGGCGGCGGACGCCGAGGGCCGCATCCACGGGCTCGTGAACCTCGCCTGCAGCTACCTCGACAACGGCCTCGCCTCGCCGCGCGCCGAATGGCAGGCCGCGCTCGACGTGAACGTGGTCTCGGCAGCGATGATGGCGCGCGCCGTGCTGCCTTTCATGCAGGCGGCGGGCGGCGGCGCCATCGTCAACTTCACCTCGATCTCCTCGGGTGTGGCGCAGACCGGGCGATGGCTCTATCCGGTAAGCAAGGCCGCGCTGGTGCAGCTCACGCGCAACATGGCGCTGGACCTGGCGCCGATGAACGTGCGCGTCAATTCCGTGTCGCCGGGCTGGACCTGGTCGGCCGTGATGGACCAGCTCAGCGGTGGCAACCGCGCCAGGACCGATGCGGTGGCGAAGCCCTTCCACATGCTCGGCCGCGTGGGCGACCCGGTCGAGGTCGGCCATGTCGTGGCCTTCCTGTGTTCGGCCAAGGCTTCGTTCGTCACCGGCGCCGACTGGTCGGTGGACGGCGGCTACTCGGCCATGGGCCCGGAGCAGGGCGAGCCGGCCATTCCCAAGCTCGCGGCCTGAAGAGCGCCGCCGACCCCTTTTCTTCCCCACCCACGAGGCTTTCCCATGAGCAACATCGCATCGCAGGGCGCCAAGCCGCGCCGTTTCATGATCGTCGGCGCCGGGCAATCGGGCCTGCAGCTGGCGTTGGGCCTCCAGCGCGAGGGGCACGAGGTGACCGTGGTCTCGAACCGCAGCGCCGAGGACATCGCTGCGGGCCGCGTGATGTCGAGCCAGTGCATGTTCGACAGCAGCCTGCAGATCGAGCGCGACCTCGGCCTCGACCAGTGGGGCGAGCGCTGCCCGCCCGTCGAGGGCATCGGCTTCACGGTTCCGCATCCCGAGAAGCCCGGCGAGAAGCTGCTCGGGTGGTCGCATCGCCTGGATGCGCCCGCGCGCTCGGTCGACCAGCGGGTGAAGGTACCGGCCTGGATGCAGACCTTCGCCGAGCGCGGCGGGGAGCTGCTGTTCCAGGACGCCGGCGTCGAGGACCTCGAGCGCTGGACCCGCTCGCACGACCTGGTGATCGTGGCTGCCGGCAAGGGCGAGATCGCGCAGATGTTCGAGCGCGATGCCGAGCGCTCGCCCTACGACAAGCCGCAGCGCGCACTGGCCCTGACCTATGTGCATGGCATGACGCCGCGCGCCGACTACTCGGCCGTCAACTTCAACCTGATCCCCGGCGTTGGCGAGTACTTCGTGTTCCCCGCGCTCACGCTCTCGGGGCCTTGCGAGATCATGGTGTTCGAGGGCGTGCCCGGCGGTCCGATGGACTGCTGGGCCGATGTGAAGACGCCCGAGCAGCATCTCGCGCGTTCGCTGTGGATCCTCGACACGTTCACCCCCTGGGAGGCCGAGCGCTGCCGCGACGTGCGCCTGACCGACGACAACGGCATCCTGGCCGGGCGCTTCACGCCCACGGTGCGCAAGCCGGTCGGGCTGCTGCCCTCGGGGCGCGCCGTGCTCGGCATGGGCGACGTGGTCTGCCTCAACGATCCGATCACCGGCCAGGGCTCGAACAACGCCGCCAAGTGCGCCGACGCCTACCTGCGCGCCATCCTCGCCCATGGCGAGGGCGCCTACGACGCCGCGTTCATGCAGTCGGCCTTCGACCGCTACTGGCACTACGCGCGCCACGTGGTCGAATGGACCAACGCGATGCTGCAGCCGCCGCCTCCGCACGTGCTAGAGGTGCTGGGCGCAGCCCAGGGCCACGCCGCCGTGGCACGGCGCTTCGTCAACGGCTTCGACGATCCGCGCGACTACGCCGAGTTCTTCATGACGCCCGACGCCAGCAGCGCCTACCTGCGCTCGCTGGCGCCGCAGCCGGAGGCGGCCTGACCATGCGCGGCGAATTCCGGGCCATCGAGACGCTGCGCTGCGAACCCAGCGTGGGCGCAGGTGATTTCCGCCGCGCCATGCGCTGCCTGGTCGGTGCGGTGACAGTGGTCACGAGCACCGACGGGCAGACGCCGGTCGGCCTCACGGCCACGGCCGTGACCTCGTTCTCGGCCGAGCCCGCGCGCATCCTGGCTTGCGTCAACCTGCAGGGCAGCAGTTTCCGCACCATCGCGCAAAGCCGCCGCATGGCCGTCAACCTGCTGTCGCTCGATCAGTCGGCGCTGGCGCTGGCGTTCTCGCGGCGCGGCGACGAGCCCGGCGACCGCTTTGCTTCGGCGTGTTGGGAAACGTTGGTGACCGGTGCGCCGGTGCTGCGCGGCGCGCTCGCGGTGTTCGATTGCGTGGTCGACGAGATGATGGTCGCGCACAGCCACGCCATGCTGATCGGCGAGGTCAAGGCGGCGCGCATCACCGATGCCCAGGAGTTGCCGCTGCTCTACGCCTGCGGGCAATTCACTACCTTGCGCGACGGCGTGCCGGCCTGAACGCACAGCCAAAGAGGAAAACCACGACATGACAGCTCGACAAGGCCGATGGCTGCAGGTGCCCGCCATCGACGGCAGCGGCAGCTTCCGCGCGTACCTCGCCGTTCCGGACGCAGGGCATGGCCCCGGCATCGTGCTGGCGCAGGAGATCTTCGGCGTCAACGCCACCATGCGGGAGGTCGCAGATCTTTACGCCGAGGAGGGCTACACCGTGCTCGCGCCCGACCTGTTCTGGCGACAGCAGCCCGAGGTCGAGCTCGGCGACACACCCGACGACTGGCAGAAAGCCTTCGCGCTCTACCAGGGCTTCGACGAGGACAAGGGCGTCGAGGACATCGCCGCCACGCTGGCGCTCCTGCGCTCTTTGCCCGAGCAGCAAGGCAAGGCCGGCGTGCTGGGCTTCTGCCTGGGCGGCAAGCTCGCCTACCTCGCGGCCTGCCGCACCGATGCCGAGGTCTGCGTGGGCTACTACGGCGTGGGCATCGAACAGCGGCTCGAGGAGGCCGGTCGCATCCGCGGCCGGCTCGTGCTGCACATTCCCGAGCTCGATGGCTTCTGCCCGCCCGAGGCGCGCACGCGCATCGTCGAAGCGCTGGGCGCGCGGCCGGGTTGCGCGCTCCATGTCTACCCGGGCGTCGACCATGCGTTCGCGCGGCTCGGCGGCGCCCACTACCACAAGCCTTCCGCGCTGATGGCGCACGAGCGCAGCGTGGCCGCCTTCCGGCGCGAGATGGGCCCGCACTACGACTTCTCGGCGCTGTGGGACAAGCATTGCGAATACGAGTTCGCCACGCGCAACGTGGCCGACACGATGGCGACGATGGTTGCCGAGCCCTACGTCAATCACATTCCGACCATGACCGGCGGGGTGGGGCATGCGATGCTGAGCCGCTTCTACCAGCACCATTTCGTCGACAGCAATCCGCCGGACACGCGGCTCGTGCCGATCTCGCGCACCGTGGGCGCGACGCAGATCGTGGACGAGGTCCTGTTCAGCTTCACCCACACCTGCGAGATCGACTGGATGCTGCCCGGCGTCGCGCCAACGGGCCGGCCGGTGGAGATCCCGCTGGTGGCGATCGTCAAGTTTCGCGGCGACAAGCTCTGCCACGAGCACATCTACTGGGACCAGGCCAGCGTGCTGGTGCAGGTCGGGATGCTCGATCCCGCGGGCCTGCCGGTGGCCGGTGTCGACACCGCGCGCAAGCTGCTCGACGAGACGCAGCCATCCAACACACTGATGGCGGCCTGGTCGCGTTCTGGTTGAGGCAAGGGCCTCCCGCGCGGAGGTGGGGGCCGGGCGGAGGCTCCCTACAATGAATCGCTCTCCCGATCCGATTCATGAAAACAGTCAACAAGTCCGTTCTCATCTGGTACAGCGCCGAAGAGATGTACGCGCTCGTCACCGATGTGGCGAAATACCCGCAGTTCCTGCCCTGGTGCGACAAGGCCCGGGTCATCGAGGAAGACGAAGCCGGCATGACCGCCGAAGTGGGCCTGGCGTTTGCCGGCCTGCACCAGAGTTTCACCACCCGCAACACCCACGTGCCGGGCCGCGAGGTGCAGCTCAAGCTCGTGGACGGGCCGTTCTCCAACCTCGACGGCACCTGGAAATTCGCGCCCGTCGGGGAACCCGGCGAACGCGCCTGCCGGGTCGAACTGCACATGAGCTACGGCTTCAGCAACTTCGCGCTGCAGGCGCTCGTGGGACCGGTGTTCGACACCATCGCATCGAGCCTCGTCGAGGCCTTCGTGAAGCGCGCGGAGCAGGTCTACGGCAGCGCCTGATGATCGAAGTCACGCTGAGCTGCTCGCCCGCGCCGCGTGAGGTGTTCGAGCAGGCCCTGCGGCTTGCGCCCGGTGCCACGCTCGCCGATGCGGTGGGTGCGAGCGCGCTGGCCGAGCGCTTTCCGCAACTGGACTGGCGCAGCACGATGACGCCCGGCGTCTGGGGCAGGGAAGCGGCCTGGGACCAGCCGCTGCAGGACGGCGACCGCGTGGAGCTTTGCCGGCCGCTCGCGGTCGACCCGAAGGTGGCGCGGCGCGAACGCTTCCAGCGCCAGGGCGCCCGGGGCACCGGGCTCTTTGCCAAGCAGCGCAAGGGCGGCAAGGCCGGTTACTGACCGAACGCGCTGACGGCTACTTGCAGTCGCTCTGGATGATCGACTGCAGCCGCTTCTGTTCCGCGGCGCGTGCCGTGTCGTCGAGGATCTCGCGCTCGCCGCTGGCGTTGACCCGCGCGACGCGCATGCCGCTGTCGTAGGTGGCCTTGGCCTGGCGCGCGCGGTCGCAGTTCTCGGCCTTGGCCTTCGCGACCTTCGCGGCCTCGGCGTCCTGCCGGGCCTTTTCCTCGTCCTCGGCCTTCTTCTTCTTCGCCTCGAGCTCCTTGTCGACGCCCGCGGGCTTGGGCGGCGCGGCCTCGGCCGCCGGTGCCGCTTCGACCGGTGCGGTGGCGGCGGCACCGCGCGAAGGCGGCACGCCCGCGCGGCGCAGGATGTTCTTCTCGGGCACGTTCGAAGGCGGAGGTTGGTCGCTGAAGACCTTCTTGCCCTGGTTGTCGACCCATTGCCACTGCGCGCCGGCCGCAAGCGGCAGCAGGCAGCAAATCCATCCCAGTACGAGCCGATGCGCAAACTTCATGAGCGGGAGTTTAGCCGCGCCTTACGTTTTGCAACATCGCGGCGGCGGGCGCCGGAGCGGGCGAGTTGGGAATTGGCGACGTTTTGCCAGCTGCCGTGCAGGTCGGCGGCCGCGCAAACCCTGCAGGCTTCGGGTAAGTACCGGGCGTCGTTACAATCCGTCTTTTGGAGCTTCACCCATGCGCCTTCTCGGCAAAGCGCTCACCTTCGACGACGTGTTGTTGGTGCCAGCGTTCTCCCAGGTCCTGCCCAAGGACACCTCCCTCGCGACCAAACTCTCCCGCAACATCACGCTGAACCTGCCGCTCGTCTCGGCGGCCATGGACACCGTGACCGAAGCCCGCCTCGCGATCGCGATCGCGCAGGAAGGCGGCATCGGCATCGTGCACAAGAACCTCACCGCGCAGCAGCAGGCCGCCGAAGTGGCCAGAGTCAAGCGCTACGAGTCCGGCGTGCTGCGCGATCCGGTGGTCATCACCCCCACGCACACCGTGCTGCAGGTCATGCAGCTGTCCGACGAGCTCGGCATCTCGGGCTTCCCGGTGGTCGATGGCGGCAAGGTGGTGGGCATCGTCACCAGCCGCGACCTGCGCTTCGAGACCCGCTACGACGTGCCGGTCAGCGAGATCATGACGCCGCGCGAGAAGCTGGTGACCGTGAAGGAGGGCGCCACGCCCGCCGAGGGCAAGGCGCTGCTCAACAAGTACAAGCTCGAGCGCCTGCTCGTCATCGACGACGACTTCGTGCTCAAGGGCCTGATCACCGTCAAGGACATCACCAAGCAGACCAGCTTTCCCAACGCCGCGCGCGACCCTTCGGGCCGCCTGCGCGTGGGTGCGGCGGTCGGCGTGGGCGAGGGCACCGAGGAGCGCGTCGAGGCGCTGGTCAAGGCCGGTGTCGATGCCATCGTGGTCGACACCGCGCACGGCCATAGCAAGGGCGTGATCGAGCGCGTGCGCTGGGTCAAGCAGAACTATCCGCAGGTCGACGTGATCGGCGGCAACATCGCCACGGGCGACGCGGCGCGCGCGCTGGTCGAGGCGGGCGCCGACGGGGTCAAGGTCGGCATCGGCCCCGGCTCGATCTGCACCACCCGCATCGTCGCGGGCGTGGGCGTGCCGCAGATCATGGCGGTCGACAGCGTCGCCACCGCGCTGCAGGGCACCGGCGTTCCGTTGATCGCCGATGGCGGCATCCGCTATTCGGGCGACATCGCCAAGGCCATCGCCGCCGGCGCGAGCACCGTGATGATGGGCGGCATGTTCGCGGGCACCGAAGAGGCGCCCGGCGAGATCGTGCTGTTCCAGGGCCGCAGCTACAAGAGCTACCGCGGCATGGGCTCCATCGGCGCCATGCAGCAAGGCAGCGCCGACCGCTACTTCCAGGAATCGAGCACGGGCAACCCGAACGCCGACAAGCTGGTGCCCGAAGGCATCGAAGGCCGGGTCCCCTACAAGGGCACGATGGTCTCGATCGTCTACCAGATGGCCGGCGGCCTACGCGCCAGCATGGGCTACTGCGGCTGCGCCACCATCGACGAGATGAAGAACAAGGCCGAATTCGTCGAGATCACCACGGCCGGCATCCGCGAGAGCCATGTGCACGACGTGCAGATCACCAAGGAAGCGCCGAACTACCGGGCCGACTGATTCGCGCCAGATACGAAAGTTGGGCCAGATTGTTATAATCTGGCCCAATTTCTTTTTCAGGCCAGACTTTTATGCAAACCGTCTCGGTGCATCAAGCCAAGGACCGCTTCTCTGCGCTGCTTCAAGCGGTGGAGGCGGGCGAGGAAGTGGTGATCACGCGCCACGGCAAGAAGATCGCGCGCATCGTGCATGAAGCCGACGCGCAGCCTTCGGAGACCGAGCGCGAGCGAATTCGCCAGCAGGCCCTGGCGCAATTGCGCGAATACCAGGCGGGCGTGAAACCTGCCGTCCCGGGCTATTCCGACTGGAAGAGCCTTCGGGACGCGGACCGCCGATGAAGCCCATCGTCATCGACGCCTCGGCCGCCGCCGCGTGGGTGCTGCCCGACGAGTGCAGCGATGCGGCGCAGGCGCTCTACCTGCAGGCCATCGAACCCAACGACGTGTTCCACGTCCCGCTGCTGTGGTCATGGGAAATGGGCAACATGCTCGTCATGGGAGTGCGCCGCGAACGCCTCGACGCGCAGCAGCTCGAACAGGGCCTGGCGCTGCTCGCCAGGGTGCAGGCGCAGGTCGACGTGCCGCTGTCGGCGCATCGGCAGGCGCAGGTCGGCCGGATGGCGCTGGCCCATGACCTGACTTTCTACGACGCCACGTACCTCGAACTCGTGCTTCGCCTCAACGGGCAACTCGCCTCGCTCGACCACAAACTCGTCGCTGCAGCCAAGTCCTGCGGCATCGTCTGCCTTCATTTCTGAGCCCTCACCATGCAACACGACAAGATCCTCATTCTCGACTTCGGCTCGCAGGTCACCCAGCTCATCGCGCGCCGCGTGCGCGAGGCGCATGTGCTCAGCGAAGTGCATCCCTGCGACGTCAGCGACGAATGGGTGCGCGAATACGCCGCCGACGGGCACCTGAAGGGCGTGATCCTTTCGGGCAGCCACGCCAGCGTGTACGAGGAAACCACCGACAAGGCGCCGCAGGCCGTGTTCGACCTCGGCGTGCCGGTGCTCGGCATCTGCTACGGCATGCAGACCATGGCGCACCAACTCGGCGGCAAGGTCGAGGGCGGGCACAAGCGCGAGTTCGGCTTCGCCGCCGTGCGCGCGCATGGCCACACCGCGCTGCTGAAAGAGATCGCCGACTTCACCACGCCCGAAGGCCACGGCATGCTCAACGTGTGGATGAGCCACGGCGACAAGGTCACCGAGCTACCGCCCGGCTTCAAGCTCATGGCCAGCACCGAGAGCTGCCCGATCGCCGGCATGGCCGACGAGGCGCGCCGCTACTACGCGCTGCAGTTCCACCCCGAGGTCACGCACACGGTGCAGGGCAAGGCCATTCTCGAGCGCTTCGTGCTCGGCATCTGCGAAGCCAGGCCCGACTGGGTCATGCGCGACCACGTCGCCGAGGCCGTCGAGAAGATCCGTGCGCAGGTGGGCGATGAAGAAGTCATCCTCGGCCTCTCGGGTGGTGTCGATTCGAGCGTGGCCGCCGCGCTCATCCACCGCGCCATCGGCGACCAGTTGACCTGCGTCTTCGTCGACCACGGGCTGCTGCGCCTCGACGAGGGCGACAAGGTGATGGAGATGTTCGCAGGCAAGCTGCACGCCAAGGTGATCCGCGTCGACGCGAGCGACCTGTTCCTCGGCAAGCTCGCGGGCGTGAGCGACCCCGAAGCCAAGCGCAAGATCATCGGCGGCGAGTTCGTCACCGTGTTCAAGCAGGAGGCCGCGAAGCTCAAGGCCGGCGACCAGGGCCACAAGGGCGCGACCTTCCTGGCGCAGGGCACCATCTACCCCGACGTCATCGAGTCGGGCGGCGCCAAGAGCAAGAAGGCCGTCACCATCAAGAGCCACCACAACGTCGGCGGCCTGCCCGAGCAGCTCGGCCTCAAGCTGCTCGAGCCGCTGCGCGACCTGTTCAAGGACGAGGTGCGCGAGCTCGGCGTGGCGCTCGGCCTGCCGCCCGAGATGGTGTACCGCCATCCGTTCCCCGGCCCCGGCCTGGGCGTGCGCATCCTCGGCGAAGTGAAGAAGGAATACGCCGACCTCCTGCGCCGCGCCGATGCGATCTTCATCGAGGAGCTGCGCAACTTCACCGACGAAGCCACCGGCAAGAGCTGGTACGACCTCACGAGCCAGGCCTTCACCGTGTTCCTGCCCGTGAAGAGCGTGGGCGTGATGGGCGACGGCCGCACCTACGACTACGTCGTCGCGCTGCGCGCCGTGCAGACCAGTGATTTCATGACCGCCGACTGGGCCGAGCTGCCGTATGCGCTGCTCAAGAAGGTGTCGGGACGGATCATCAACGAGGTGCGCGGGATCAACCGGGTGACGTACGACGTGTCGAGCAAGCCGCCGGCGACGATCGAGTGGGAGTGAGGTCACCCCGGCCCGGCGGCCGCAGCGCCGGTGCTGCACGATCGTCCCTCAAGGCGCAAGCCCGGCCGACTTGACGATCAACGCGTACTTGCCAACTTCCGATTCCGTATAGCGCGCAAACTGCGCCGCATTGCGCGCATCCGGCTCGGTGCCGATGTCGCGCAGCCGCTGCACCATGGCGGGCGCCTGCATCACCTCGGCCAATGCATCGGACAACTGCTTCAGCACCGGTTGCGGCACCTTGGCCGGCGCGAACACGCCGAACCAGGCGCTGACCTCGAAATCGGGCAGGCCGCTTTCCGCCACCGTTGGTACATCGGGCAGCAGGGGGCTGCGCTTGAGGCCGGTCACGGCGAGCGCCTTGACCTTGCCGGCCTTCAGGTTGGGAATGGCCGTGGTCTGCAGGTCGAACATCAGCGGCACGTGCCCGGCCAGCACGTCCGCGAGCGCGGGTGCGCTGCCGCGATAGGGCACGTGCATCAGCTGGATGCGCGCCGCGTTCGCTAGCATTTCGCCGGCCAGGTGGTTGGAGGTTCCCGGCCCGGCCGAGGCATAGCTGATCGTGCCCGGGCTCTTCTTGCCCGCGGCGATCAATTCCGAGACGTTGCCGTAGGGCGCAGCGGGATGGGCGACCAGCACGAACGGAATCGAGGCCAGCGGGCCAACCACGGCGAAGCCCTTGACCGGGTCGTAGCCCACCTTGCTCATGGCCGGGTTGATCGCCTGCGAGCTCACCGTCCCCATGAGCAGGGTGTGGCCGTCCGGCTTGGCATCGGCCACGAAGCGAGCGCCGATGGCGGTGCCGGCGCCGGCCTTGTTCTCCACGATGACGGGTTGCCCGAGGCGCGTGGCGAGCTGCTCGCCCACAGTGCGTGCGAGGATGTCGGCCGACCCGCCGGGCGGATAGGGCACCACGAGGGTGACCGGACGGGCCGGAAAGGTCTGGGCGAGCGAGGGCCCGGCGACCACGGCCGCAGCCATCAGGACCGGAACGGCGAACAGCTTCTTCATCATTGATTTCATCGTGGACTCCAGTGGGCGGGCAGGGCGGCACGGAGCGCTTCATCGCGCTTCCTCGCCGCATGATGCAAACCGCGCCTCATAACGTCCAATACGGACTGCGTACCGAATCCATACATGAATCGAATCACCAGCGCCTGCCGGGCAGAGCTGATCCGGTCAGCTGCCGCGGGCCTGCGCGACGACCTTGGCCGCCACCGAGAGGAAGGAATGGATCACGGGGTTGTCGTTGCTGCGGCTGTAGGCGAACGCCAATTGGTAGGTCGGCGGGACGCGCGTCGCGGCTACGTCGAGGAAGGCCACCTCTTTCATCGCCAGCATGCGCATCGAGGCCGGCACCAGCGCGATGCCCAACCCACCGGCCACCAAGGTCAGCACGGCCTGCATCTGCGAGGCCTCGTGCACCACCCGGGGCGAGAAGCCCGCGGCCTTGCATGCACTCAGCAGCGCCCCCACGAAGCCCGCGCCCTCGGCGGCCGGAAAGGTGATGAAGGGTTCCGCGGCCAGCGCCTTGATCTTGACGCTGCGCTGCGACGCGAGCGCATGGCTGCGCGGCACCGCGATCACGAAGGGCTGGGCCTTGAGGTCGACGAACGCAAGGTCGGGCACGTCCTGCAGCGGCCCGACGACCAATGCCAGGTCGACCTCGGCTCGCCGCAGTGCCTCGACTTGGCGCGTGGTGGTGTCGGCGGTCACCTGCAGGTGCACCGTCGGGTAGTCGCGTTGAAAGCGTTTGAAGACTTCCGGCAGCAGGTCGAGCGCGGCGCTCGGCACGAACGACAGGCTGAGTGCGCCCTCGGCGCCCTGGGCCGCGCGCCGGGCTCGCTCGGTGGCGGCATGGGCCTGGGTCAGCAGCCGCTGCGCGTCCTTCAGGAACACCTTGCCCGCGGGCGTGAGGCGCACGTGGTGCCGGCTGCGGTCGATCAGCAGCGTGCCCACCTGCGCCTCGAGGTTGCGGATGGCCACGCTCAAGGGCGGCTGCGACATGTGCAGCTTCTCCGCCGCACGGCCGAAGTTGAGTTCTTCCGCCACGACCACGAACTGACGCAGTTGCCTGAATTCGATCATCTGGGGTGCCTTGCTCGCCGAATGGATATACACGGATTGGATCACCGCACCATCCAAACGGTATTGGATGTATCACTGTGGCGAACCTAGCATGCGTGGCATTCCCCCACTGCCGAAGGAAGCGCGCCATGCAACCGTCTTTGCTCGAAGAGATCCCCGCCGTTCCGAATCCGTACCCGGTCGTCTCGAAGATCGAATACCCCGAGGTCTGGCGCCTGTGCACGCAGGCGCGCGAGCTGGCCTGGAACCCCGTCACCGACATCGACTATTCGGACCTGCAGAAAGCCGAGCTTCCGCCCGAGGTCCGCCGGGCCGGTGCCGAATGGTGGAGCCTGCGCGCATGGATGGAGCACGGCGCCACGCCCTATGGCGCCGAACGCCTGCGCGATGCGATCTTCCAGCACCAGCCCTTCGAGGTGAAGCAGCACATCACCAACTTCATCGCCGAGGAGTTCCGGCACCACGAAGCCAGCTTCCGGATCGCCGACGCGCTGGCCGCGTACGAGCCGATGCCGCGCTCGGACTACTTCAAGGACATCATTCCGCGCTTCCACGACGAGACGGACGAGAAGGCGATGAGCTTCTTCGCGGGCCTCTCGGTCAACACGCTGTTCGAGCAGCTGTCGGGCGACCTGCTGCAGGCGCGCTACGAGAACGCGCGCTTCGACTCCATCCGCGAGGCCTGCCGGCTGATCCTGCGCGACGAGGCGCGCCACATCCAGTTCGGCCGCATCATCATGCGGCGCTTCTTCAGCGAGCTGCCCGCCGAGGAGAAGCGCCTTATCGGGCTCAAGGTCGCGAAGAAGCTGCGCGGCAGCCTGCTCAACGGGGTCTATGCCGTCGTCAACCTGCCGGAGGCAGAGCGCGAGCGGTCCGGGCGCAACCGCGCGCTGGCCGCCGACCACGGCCTCGGCGCAACGCACCCCGACGAAGAGATCGGCATCATCAAGCGGGGCGTCGACAAGATCCGCGAGGACATCGGCGTCTACGGTGTCGAGATCCCGGCGATCCCCGAAATCGACAGCGTCGTGCACTGAGGCGGCCATGCATCGACGCATCGCTCCCGACACCGTCGCAGCGCCTGCGGGCGCCTACAGCCATGGCATTGCTGTCCAGGGCCCCGGCACATGGCTGCATGTCGCAGGCCAGATCGGCACGGACCGCGACGGCCTTCTGCTGCAAGGCTTCGACGCACAGGCCGACCAGGCCTGGAAGAACCTGATGGCGGTGCTCGCAACGGCCGGCATGGACGCGTCGCACCTGACCAAGGTCTCGACCTATCTCACCCGCGCCGCGGACCTGCCGCGGCTCAATGCGATCCGCAGCGTCTACCTCGGGTCGGCGCGCCCCGCCTCGACGCTGGTGGTGGTCGCGGCGCTGGCGCATCCGGACTGGTGTTTCGAGGTCGAGGCTTTCGCCTTCCGGCCCGACTGACCGCCATGCGCATCGCCGGCCGGTCTGCGGAACTGGACGCGCTGCTGCGCGAGGTCGGCCCCGTGTGGCAGAAGGACATCCGCACGGCGGGCGACAGGGTCAAGGCCGCCTACCTGCCCGTGCTGATGGCGGCGACGCGCAGCGGCATCGCGGTCACGCGCGAGCTGGCCTACGGAACGCATCCGCGCCAGGTGCTGGACGTCTATCGCCCGGCCACGGCGCGCGAAGCACCCGTGGTGGTCTTCGTGCATGGCGGCGCGTTCGTGCGTGGCGCCAAGGACATCAACGAAGCCATGTACGCCAACGTGCTGACCTGGTTCGCGCGCCAAGGCTGCGTGGGGGTCAACGTGGAGTACCGGCTCGCACCCGAGGCGTCGCATCCGCAGGGCGCCCTCGACGTGGCAGCCGCATGCGCCTGGGTGGCCGAGCACATCGGCGGCTTCGGCGGCGATCCGCGCCGCGTCTGCCTGATCGGCCATTCGGCCGGCGGCACCCACGCAGCGAGCTTTGCCTGCGATCCGTCGCTGGCCCACCTGCGGCGCGGCCTGCGCTGCCTGGTGCTGGTGTCGGCCCGGCTGCGCGCCGATACCTTGCCGGAGAACCCCAACGCGGCGGGCGTGCGGGCCTATTACGGCGACGACGAAGGCTGCTACCAGGATCTGGCCCCCATGGCGCACGCGGCGCACCTCGCGCTGCCGCTGTTCGTCGTCAATGCGCAGTACGAGAACCCGCTGCTCGACGTCTATGCGGCGGAATTCGTCCATCGGGTTGCCGTGGCCCGTGGCGTCGCGCCGCGCCACATGACGATGGCGCAACACAACCATGTGTCGATCGTTGCGCACTTCGACAGCGGCGAACAGCTGCTCGGCGAGCAGATACTCGATTTCTTTGCAGCTTGCTAGACCGCAACCACGATCGGAAACCGCGCCCGCAGTCCGTCCGCACCGCGCTCGAACGGCACGGTCACGGCGTCGCGCGCGGCCTCCGGCAGACGGCGCCAGAGCCCGTCGCGCGCATTGCCCGGGTCGCCGGCCACATAGAGCTGCGTCGTCAACAGCTCGCGCGCACCGAGCTTCACCTTGACGTGGATGTGCGGTGTGCGGCCGCTGTAGGGCACCGGCCGGATGGTGCGAAAACGGTAGCGGCCGTCGTCGCCCACGGCGACGCGGCCGAAGCCCTGGAACGCGGCGTCCGCGCGGTCGCCGTCACCCGGGTGGTGGTAGTGGCCGTTCTCGTCGCATTGCCAGATCTCGACCTGCGCGCCGCGCACGGGCTTGCCTTCCAGGTCGGTCACGGTGCCGTCGACCCAGGCCGGCTGGCCGCGGCCGTAGCGCAGCGTGCCGTTCTGCAGCAGGTCGTGGTCGGCATCCTGCGGCAGGCGCACGGGGTAGAACGGGCCTTCGGTCTGGGCTGGCGTGGCGATGCGCGCGGGCGCGGGTTGGGCGCGGGCACCGAGCCAGAGCGCGGGTGCGCCGACGATGGCCGCGGCGAGCAGAATGCGACGGGCGCTGTCAGGGGTGGGTTGGGCCGGTGCGCGCATGACGGGTCAGACCCGCGCCGCCGGTGCCGAGTTCCGCGGGCGCTTGAACGCGCCGCGTGCGCGGTCCACCTTCGAGCGGACCACGCAGCCTTCGGCGTGATCGTTGATGAGTCCCATCGCCTGCATGAACGCATACACGGTCGTGGGCCCGACGAACTTCCAGCCGAGCTTCTTGAGCGCCTTCGAGATCGCCACCGATGCCTCGGAGGTCGAGGCCGTCTGCGGCGTGTCGAGCGCTGCGGGTTCGTAGGCCCAGAAGAAGGCCGCGAGCGAGCCTTCGCGCGCGACCATCTCCTGCGCGCGTGCGGCGTTGTGGATCACCGCCTCGATCTTGCCGCGGTGGCGCACGATGCCCGCGTCCTGCAGCAGGCGCGCGACGTCGTCCTGCGTGAAGCGGGCGACCTTGTCGAAATCGAAACCCTCGAAGGCCGCGCGAAAGTTCTCGCGCTTCGCAAGAATGGTGCGCCAGCTGAGCCCCGACTGGAAACCCTCGAGGCTGATCTTCTCGAACAGGCGCCGGTCGTCGGCGACCGGATAGCCCCATTCGTTGTCGTGGTAAGCCGTGTATTCGGGCGTGGCCGCGCACCAGTGGCAGCGGGGGTGGCCGTCGGGGCCGTCGATCAGGGGAGGGGCTGTCATGCGGGATCGATCAGGGGTGTGGTGCGGCGCATTGTGCCAATATTGCGCGTTTGGCCGGAGGCGCTGCGCACGCTGCCTCCGGCGCATCGACAGAGTCCCATGACCGAACAGCTTCTTCTCCCCGGCATCGATCCGCCACCGCCGCCGTTGCGGCGCAAGCGCGGCACCGCCAAGCCCCGGGTGCGCCTGGCCCGCTCGCTGTTCTTCGCGATCTTTCCGCCGCCCGAGCTTGCCGGTTCGGTGGCCGCGCTGGCGGCGCAGCTCGACGATCGGCATGCGCTCAATGGCAAGCGGGTCGAGCCGCACCGCCTGCACGTCACGCTGCACCATCTCGGCGATTTCGCAGCCGTGCCAGCCAAGCAGTTGCAGGCCGCGCGCGATGCCGCAGCGGCGGTGCCGCCACCCGTGTTCGAGATCGTGTTCGACGAAGCCATGCGCTTCGACAAGAGCCAGGCCTTCGTTCTGTGCGCCGACGACAGCCGCAACGCAGCGTTGACGGCTTTCCGGCAGCGCCTGGGCGAAGCACTGGCCGACGTGGGCTTCAAGCCCGAGCACGGCTTCACGCCGCACATGACGCTGGCGCGGACCCCGCGCACGATCGCGCGGCAGGCCGTCGCGCCGGTGCGCTGGCATGCCGACGCCTTCGCGCTGGTCGAAAGCCATGTCGGCAAGGGTGTGTACGACGTGCTCGCGCGCTGGCCCGCCTGACGAGCGCCACATTCAGGCGCCGTCGGCAAAGTGGTCGAACAGCAGCCCGCGCAGCCACTGGTTGCCCGGCTCGCGGTGCACCTTCGCATGCCAGAACAGGTTGATCGCGATCTGCGGCAGCGCCACCGGATGGGGCCGCCACACCAGCCCGAACGGTTCGGCAATGCTCTGTGCGAGGCGCTCGGGCACGGTCGCGATCATTCCGCTCGCGCGCAGGATGTGGCCGATCGCCACGAAGTGCGGCACCTTGAGCCGGATGCGACGCTGGATGCCTTGCGCGGCCATCACGTCGTCGGCCTTGCCGTGACCGGTGCCGGCCGCCTGCACCAGCACATGGTCGGCCGCGCCGAAGTCCTTCAATGACACGCTGCGCTTGCGCGCGAGCGGATGTGCGGCAGAGAACAGGCACACGTAGCGCTGCAGAAACAGCCGGCGCTGGAACACGCCAGCCTTGAGCTGCGGCAGCAGCCCGATGGCGATGTCGACGTGGCCGGCCTCGAGCTCGTCGCGCAGGCTCGCGGGCGCACTGCTGTTGTTGCGCACCGTACTGATCGTCACGCCCGGCGCCGCGTGCGACAGCGCCTCCATGAGCCGGGGCGTGAAGTAGATCTCGCCGATGTCCGTCATCGCGAGCGTGAAGCTGCGCGTGCTGGTGGCCGGATCGAACACCACCTGCTGGTTGAGCGCGCCGTGCAGCGCGCCCATCGCATAGGCGACCGGCTCGGCCAGCTGCAGCGCGAACGGCGTCGGCTCCATGCCGCGCGCGGTGCGCAGGAACAGCTCGTCGCCGAGCAGCTTGCGCAGCCGCGCGAGCGCGTTGCTGATGGCCGGCTGCGAGAGGCCGAGCGATTCGGCCACCGCAGAGACGCGCTTCTCGGCCAGCATGCGGTCGAACACCAGCAGCAGGTTGAGGTCGATGTCCTTGAGTTGCATGCCGGACCTTTATTCATGAGCGTGATGTCATCGATTCACCAAATTCTATTGGTCAATTCGACACGGCCGCGCATCATCGCGGCACAGAGACAAGCCGGCCATGGCGCCCGACGCCGCCGGCCCAAGAAAGAGCCCCCGATGGACCTGCACATTCACCCGCTTGCCCGCACCCTCGAGGTTCGCCCCGGCGCGAACCTGCTCGAAGTGCTGCGCGCGCACGACGTACCCGTGTCGTACAGCTGCCTGTCGGGGCGTTGCGGCACCTGCCGCTGCAAGGTGGTGGGGGGCCAGGTGCTCGACGGCGGCCAGGACGCGATCCGCCCGGACGGGCAGGGCGAACGCTACGTGCTGGCCTGCCAGGCCACGCTGACCGAAAGCTGCGCGATCGAGATTCCCGAGCCCGACGAGGTGGTGGTGCATCCGGCACGCATCCTCAAGGCCACGGTCACGGCCATCGATGCGCTCACCCATGACATCCGCCGCCTGCGGCTCAAGCCGAACAAGCCGCTTGCGTTCTCGCCCGGCCAGTATGCGCAGCTGCAGTTCGCGCCCGACCTCGTGCGGCCGTATTCGATGGCCGGACTTTGCGACGACGCGGAACTCGAATTCCACGTGCGCCGGGTGCCGGGCGGGCGCGTCACCGACCACGTCTTCGACCGGCTGCAGCTCGGCGATGCGGTGCGCGTGAGCGGTCCGCTGGGCACGGCCTACCTGCGCACCAAGCACCGCGGGCCCATGCTCTGCGCGGCGGGCGGCACCGGGCTCGCGCCGATCCTGTCGATCGTGCGCGGCGCCGTCGCCGCCGACCTGATGCAGCCGATCCACCTGTACCTGGGCGTGCGTTCCGACGCGGACGTGTACGGCCTGGACGAACTGCGCGCACTCCAGGCGCAGCATCCGGGGCTGAACGTGCACGTGGTGGTCGTCACCGGCCCCGCGCGCGAAGGGCAGCGCCAGGGCCTCATCACCGATGCGATCCGCGCCGACTGGCCCGGTGGCTTCGAAGGCTGGCGCGCCTACCTCTGCGGCTCGCCGCCGATGGTCGAGGCCGTCACGCAGCTCGTGCGCAGCCGCGGCTTGGCGCCCGAGCAGATCCACGCCGACGCCTTCTACCTGCAAGGCACCTGAAGAATTCGAACGAAAGGAGACCCCACGATGACGACGCAGACCGTGTTCCCCATCGAACTCGCATGGGAGAACGACAAGACCAGCCGCATTCCCTTCATGGCCTACACCGACGAGGCGCTGCACAAGAAGGAACTTCAGCGCTTCTTCTACGAGAAGCACTGGTGCTACGTGGGACTCGAAGCCGAGATACCGAACCCGGGCGACTTCAAGCGCACCGCGATCGGCGAGCGCTCGGTCGTCATGGCGCGCGACGAGGCCGGTGAGATCCATGTGTTCGAGAACGTCTGTGCCCACCGCGGCATGCAGTTCTGCCGCGAGCGCCATGGCAACCGCAAGGAGTTCGTCTGCCCCTATCACCAGTGGAACTACACGCTCAAGGGCGACCTGCAGGGCGTCCCGTTCCGGCGCGGCGTGAAGCAGGATGGCAAGGTCCATGGCGGCATGCCGCCCGACTTCAAGACCGAGGACCACGGCCTGACGAAGCTCAAGGTCGCCTCGCGCGGCGGCGTGGTGTTTGCATCGTTCGACCACGGCATCGAATCGTTCGAGGATTTTCTCGGCCCCGACATCCTGCATTACTTCGACCGCCTGTTCGACGGCCGCAAGCTCACGATCCTGGGCTACAGCCGCCAGCGCATCCCGGGCAACTGGAAGCTGATGCAGGAGAACATCAAGGACCCGTACCACCCGGGCCTGCTGCACACCTGGTTCGTCACCTTCGGGCTCTGGCGCGCCGACAACAAGTCCGAGCTCAAGATGGATGCGCGCGGCCGCCACGCCGCGATGATCTCCACGCGCGGCAGCGCGGGCAAGGCGGCGCAGGTCACGCAGGTGTCGAGCTTCAAGGAGAGCATGCAGCTGAAGGACCCGCGCTTTCTCGACATCGTGCCCGAGCCCTGGTGGGGTGGGCCGACCGCGGTGATGATGACGCTGTTCCCGAGCCTGATCCTGCAGCAGCAGGTCAACAGCGTCTCGACGCGCCACATCCAGCCCGTGGGCCACGATGCCTTCAATTTCGTCTGGACGCATTTCGGCTTCGAGGACGACACCGCCGAGATGACGCAGCGCCGCTTGCGCCAAGCCAACCTGTTCGGCCCGGCGGGCTTCGTGTCGGCCGACGATGGCGAGGTGATCGAGTTCTCGCAGCAAGGCTTCGAGCAGAAGCCGTTCCACCGCACGCTCGCCGAGCTCGGTGGGCGCGAAGTAGCGAACACCGACCACATGGTGACCGAGACGCTGATCCGCGGCATGTACCGCTACTGGCGCGACGTGATGGAGGCGGCATGACGAAAAAGCTCGACCCCGGCGCCTACCTCGAACTCGCGGGGCTCTATGCGGCCTATGCACATGCGGTCGATTCGGGCCAGTGGGACCTGTGGCCCGGCTTCTTCATCGAACAGTGCAGCTATCGGCTGCAGCCGCGCGAGAACCACGCGCGCGGCCTGCCGCTCGCCACGCTATCGTTCGAGAGCCGCGGCATGCTCGAAGACCGCGTCTACGGCATCCAGGAGACGCTGTTCCACGATCCGTACTACCAGCGCCATGTGGTCGGCCTGCCGGTGGTGCACCGGGTCGACGACGACGGCGCGATCCACAGCGAGGCCAACTATGCGGTCTTTCGCACCAAGCTCGACGGGCCCTCCACCGTGTTCAACGTGGGGCGCTACATCGACCGGGTCGTGCCGACGCCCGACGGCCTGAAGTTTGCCGAGCGCCTGTGCGTATTCGACAGCGAAATGATCCCGAATTCCATCATCTATCCGATCTGAACCCCATGACCGAAAAAAAAGAACCCGACACCCACGGTGCGCCGCTCAGGCGCTTTGTCGACCCGGACTACCGGCCGCTGTGCGCCACGCTGGCCGAGGTGCGCCAGAACATCGATGCGCTCGACCGCAAGATCGTCGCGCTGCTGGCCGAACGCGGCCGCTACGTGAAGGACGCCGCGCGCTTCAAGCGCGATGCCTTCCAGGTGTCTGCGCCGCAGCGCCAGCAGGAAGTGATCGACAAGGTGCGCGCGCTGGCCGAAGCGGAGGGCGCCTACCCCGAGGTGGTCGAGGCCGCCTACCGCGCGCTGATCGCGGGTTTTATCGCGCGAGAACAACAGGACCATCAAGGCATGGTCGACCTGGAGGCAACATCATGAAATCGCTTCGTCTTTGGTTGAGCATTGCCGCAACCGCGCTGGCCGCGAGCGCCCATGCGCAGGAATGGCCGCAGCGCCCGGTGCGCATCGTGGTGCCCTACGGCGCCGGCTCGTCGCCCGACATCCTCGCGCGCATCGTCAACGACAAGCTCGCGGCACGCATCGGCCAGCCGCTGATCGTGGAGAACAAGCCCGGCGCGGGCGGCAATACGGGCACGGATTCGGTCAGCAAGGCGCAGCCCGACGGCTACACCTTTTTGCTGTCGGTGAACGCGCCGCTGGTCTACAACACCGTACTCTTCAAGAACCTGCCGTACGACCCCTTCAAGGACCTGGTGCCGGTCTCGCTCGCGGCCACCACGCCCAACGTGTGTGCGGTGTCCAACGCGATGAACGTCGATTCGGTCAAGGGCTGGCTCGCCGCCATGAAGGCGAACCCCGGCAAGTTCAACTTCGCCTCGACCGGCAACGGATCGATCTCGCACCTGGGCGTGGAGCTCATCAAGGCGAAGACCCAGTCGTTCGCGGTGCACATTCCGTACGCATCGTCGGGGCAGGCCGTCACCGCGATCATCCAGGGCGACGTGCACTACGCCTGCCTGCCGCCGGTCGCCGTGATGCCGCAGGCCAAGGCCGGCCGCCTCAAGGCGCTGGCCGTCACCTCGGCCGAGCGTTCGGCGCTGCTGCCCGAGCTGCCGACGCTGCGTGAATCGGGCATTCCCGACATCCAGGCCGTGCCGTGGTTCGCCTACATGGCGCCCAAGGGCACGTCGAGCGACGTGGTGCAGCGCATGAGCCGCGAGATCGCCGCGGTGCTGAAAGACCCCGAGACCCAGAAGCGGCTGCAGACCGCGTACTTCGACCCGGTCGGCAGCACGCCCGAGGCGCTCGCCAAGTTCATGGCCGACGAGCTCGCGCGCTGGAAGCCGGTGATCGAGCGTGCCGGCCTCAAGCCCGACAACTGAGCCAGGAACGAACACATGAGCACCACCACCTGGGTCGACGCCGCGGCGGTCGACGACGTTCCCGCCGACGACGTGATCGGCATCGAGGTGCAGGGGCGCGACATCGCGCTCTACGGCACCGAAGACGGCATCCATGCCACCGACAACATCTGCACCCACGGCCATGCGCGGCTGTGTGACGGTTTTCTCGAAGGCCACGAGATCGAATGCCCGCTGCACCAGGGCCGCTTCGACGTGCGCAGCGGCAAGGCGATGTGCGCGCCGCTCACCGAGGACCTGCGCAGCTATCCGGTGAAGATCGAGGGCGGACGCGTGTACCTGGCGCTGGACGCCTGAGCCGCGCCCTCAGCGCTGTGCGGCTTCGACCACGTCGCGCGCGAGCGAGGCGATGGTCAGCGGCGCGCAGCCCTCGGCGTTGTTGCTGACCGTGACGTAGGCGCGCTGGCCGGCGCCGGTGGTGCCGGCGATCACCTTCGCGAGCGCCGCGCGCGTCTCCGGGTCGGGGTCGACGATCCTGTCGAAGGGGCCGTAGAGCTTCTCGGCATCTTCGTAGCCGAAGCGGCCGTGCCGGCGGTGCAGGTTCCAGCGGCACACCAGTGGCCCCGGCCAGAGCGCGCGCAGCATCGGCAGTTGCGCCTCGATCGGCGGCATCTTGGCATGCAGGCCCATGCAGAAGGTGGCGCCCACGCTGCGCAGCATGGCCGCGAAGGCGGGTGAGAGCAGTTGCGGGTCGCGCACCTCGACGGCGATCACCGCGTCGGGCGCCGTTGGCTTCAAGTTGGGCAGCGCTTCGAGCATGACGCCGATGCGCGCGAGCAGCGCCGGCGTGTCGGCC
Source organism: Variovorax sp. Soil_C_39 (assembly GCF_057656815.1). Classification (NCBI taxonomy): domain Bacteria; kingdom Pseudomonadati; phylum Pseudomonadota; class Betaproteobacteria; order Burkholderiales; family Comamonadaceae; genus Variovorax; species Variovorax sp. Soil_C_39. The sequence continues at coordinate 604,110 of NZ_JBDGJQ010000002.1, read as the reverse complement.
AGCAGCTGCGAAGGAATCGGGCTCAACTGGAACACCAGCGCGCCGATGCGGTGGCCCAGGCCCTCGAGCGCGGGCTGCACGAACTCCTGGACCGCGAGCTCGCGGTTCAGGAACACCGGGTTGGCCTGCGTGCCGCGGCCGCTTTCGTCGCGCACCGTGGCATCGGTCACGAGGCTCGGCGCCTTCACCACGAAACGGAAGTCGTCGGGCACCATGGCCGCATAGCGCGCGTACTGGCTCGCGGTGAGCGCGCGATAGAAGTTGCGGTCCAGGCTCACGGTGCGAAAGAGCGGATGCTGCGCCAGCGCCGCGAGCCCGTTCTTCGACAGCGCCGACTCGGCGTACTCGCCGTCCCAGACGAGGTGGGCCCAGCCCGGATAGCTCCATGACGAGGTGCCGAGCCGCAAGGCCGGCGGCAGCGCGGAAGCCAGCGCGACGAGCGCCGGATCGATGGGCGCGGGAGCCACCGTGCCGCCGCGCGATTTCTTCTTCGCAAGCGGCTCGGCTTCTTGCGGGCCTGCGGCGGGCGCCTCGGGAGGGCGCGCGAGATCGGGAAAGAGGGGGTCCTGCAGTTCGGTCATTTCTGGGCCCGCATTCTCGGCCACGCGGGGCCGCCCCCGCCGCGCCGGGCACAATCCGCGCCATGAAACAGTGGTTGCGCACGCGGGGTGGCTGGTGGCTGGCATGGCTGGCGCTCACGGCCGTGGGCGCGGTGTGGCTGGCGCGCGCCGAACTCGCGCAACTGCAGCAGGACTTCGAGACCGATGCCCGCATTGCGCACCGGCTCATGAGCCAGCAGATGGTGCAGTACGACGCCGTGCTCGCGACGCTCGCGCTGCTGGAGCCCGGCGCCGAGGCGGGCCAGCCCGAGCAGCGCCTGCCGTCGGTGTATTCGTCGATCCTGCGGGTGCAGCGCCGTGCGCGCGACGAGCCCTGGCCCGACGCCCGCCAGGCCGACGCGCTTGCAGCGGCCGAGGCTCGATCGCGCAGCACGCGTCACGCCGAACTGGCGTCGCTGGCCTTCGCCGAGGCCCGCTACCAGCTCGTGATGGGTGCCACGCCGTTCAGCTATGCGCTCGAGATCGACCTGGCCGGCTCGGTGCCCTGGCGCGACTGGCCGATGAAACCGCAGGACAGTCCGGTGCGCCTGAGCCTGCAGCACGATGGCCAGCAACTGGTGCTGCAGCCCGGCAGGCCGGCGCCCAACGGCTGGCGCTTCGGCCTCTCGAAGGCGCTCGCCTCGCCGAGCCAGCCGTTCCTCATGGTGGCCGAGCGCGAGGTCGGCTGGGCCGAGCTGCCGTGGCGCAGCATGGCCGGTTGGGCCGCCGTGGTGGCGCTGCTGCTCGCGGGCCTGTGGGCCGCACAGCGCCAGCGCATTGCGCGTCGCCGGGCCGAAGAGCTGCTGCGGCTCGGCCAAGTGGCGCGGCTCAATGCGCTCGGCGAACTCTCGGCCGGGCTGGCGCACGAACTCAACCAGCCGCTCACCGCCGTGCTGGCCAATGCCCAGGCTGCGCGCCGCCTGCTCGACGACGATCCGCCCGACCTCGCGACCGCCCGCGACGCGATGGGCCAGGCGGTCGAGCAGGCCCGCCGCGCGGCCGGCGTGGTCGGCCGGCTGCGCCGCGTGATCGAGCGCCCGGAGGCCGGCGGCGACGTGCGGCCGCTCGTGCTGCAGGAGGTGGTGCGCAGCGCGCTGCACCTGCTGGCGCCCGAAATCGCGAAACGTGGCGTGGCCGCGCAGTTCGATGCCGGTGCCCAGGCGCCGGTGCGCGTGCAGGCCGAAGCGGTGGCGCTGGAGCAGATCGTGCACAACCTGCTGATGAACGCGCTGCAGGCGCTCGACCTCGTGCCGGCCGGCGATCGGCGCCTTTCCGTGGCCGTCGGGCGCAACGGCCAAGAGGGCGTGCTGACCGTCACCGACAACGGACGCGGTATCGCGCCCGAGGCCATGCCGCGTCTTTTCGAGCCTTTCTTCAGCACGCGGGAGGGCGGCCTCGGCCTGGGGCTGAGCCTCAGCGAGACGCTCGCGAGCGGCATGGGCGGCAGCCTGAGCGCCGCCCATGCGTCGCCGCGCGGCGCGCGGTTCACCTTGCTGCTGCCGCTGGTGGCGCCCCCTACGCCATGAATGCACCTGCCGCCGGCCCTCAGCCGCAGTCCCCGCTGGTCCACCTGATCGACGACGACCAGGCCGTGCGCGAGGGCCTTGCGCTCTTGATCGGCACCGTCGGCCTGCGCGTGCAGGGCTGGGCCGATCCGCAGGCCTTCATCGACGGCTTCGACCGCGCAGGCGTCGGCGCCATCGTGCTCGACGTGCGCATGCCCGGCATCAGCGGCCTCACGGTGCTCGACCGGCTGGTGGCGCAGGGCGTCGACCAGCCCGTGATCATGCTGACCGGCCACGGCACGGTGGAGATGTGCCGCCGCGCATTCAAGGCCGGCGCGGCCGAGTTCCTCGAGAAGCCGGTCGACGACGAGCAGCTGCTCGAGGCGCTGCAGCAGGCGGTGCGCCAGCATGTGCGCTCGCGCGAGCGCTCGCAGGCCGACCAGGCCGCGCGCGAGCGGGTGGCGCAGCTCTCCGAGCGCGAGCGCGAGGTGCTGGCCTTCATCGTCCAGGGGCTCACCAACAAGGAGATCGCGCGCACGCTCGCGCTGTCGCCGCGCACGGTCGAGACGCACCGCGCCAACCTGTTCGCCAAACTCGAAAGCGATTCGCTCGCGCAGCTGATCCGGCGCTATGCGCTGGTGGTGGCGCCGCAGGACTGACCGGCGCAGACACGCTCCGTCGTCTCCGTATTTTTACGGAGCGCCGGGCGTAGCCGTACGAATGGCCCGCAAGCGCCGCGGCTTCTACAGTTCGTGCAGCCGTCGACACACCGTCGGCGCAGCCCCTGCACCCCTGGAGAAACAACACACCATGCGTTCCATCCTTCGCTTCAGCACCGCCGCCGTCCTGCTCGCCGCTTCGGCCGTTCAAGCCCAGACGCCGGCACCCGCCGTGCGCACCGAAAAGAACATCTCGCTGGCGCTCGCGAACCAGATCGCGGCCGAAACCGTGGCCGCGTGCAGCGCCCTCGGCTACAACGTGGCCGCCACCGTGGTCGACCGCGCCGGCACCGTGCGCGCCGTACAGCGCGCCGACAACGCCGGCCCGCACACGCTGGCCTCGAGCGAGCGCAAGGCCTGGACCTCGGCCTCGGCCAAGGCCCCCACGCAGGCCATGATGGAAGGCGCCCAGAAGAACCCCGGCGCCGCCAACCTGGTCTACCTGCCGGGCTTTCTGCTGCTCGGCGGCGGCGTGCCGGTGAAATCGGGCAACGAAGTGATCGGCGCCGTCGGCGTGGGCGGCGCGCCGGGCGGCCACCTCGACGAGCAGTGCGCAAACGCCGCGCTCGAGAAGGTCAAGGGCCTGCTCTGATGACGATCCAGCGCCGCGCATTGCTCTCGGGCCTCGCCGCCGCTGCGCTCGGCGCCGTGGTGCCGGCCCGCGCGCTGGCGCAGGTGGCGCCGCAGCCCGCCGAGGCCGAGGCCTACCAGGGCCTGCACCGCGCCGCCTGGCGTGGCGACCTCGCGAAGATGAAGGCGCTGATCGCGGCCGGCGCGATGCTCGAGGCGCGCGACGCGCACGGCCGCACGCCGCTGCATGTGGCCGCCCATGCACGCCAGCACGACGCGATCCGGCTGCTTGCCAAGGCCGGCGCCGATCTCGACGCGCTCGAGGCCGACCGCTACGACGCCGTCACCATCGCCGCGGTGGCCGACGACGTGCCGACGCTCGCGCTGCTGCTCGCGCTGGGCGCCAAGCCCGGCCAGATCACGAGCCGCTACGACGGCAACGCCCTGATCGCGGCCGCGCACCTCGGCCACGACGAGGTGGTGCGCCGGCTGATCGCGGCGGGCGCACCGCTCGACCATGTCAACAACCTGCACTGGACCGCAGTGATCGAGTCGATCGTGCTCGGCGACGGCGGCCCGCGCCACCAGCGCACGCTCGCCGCGCTCGTCGAGGCCGGTGCCAGCCTGAAGCTCACCGATCGCCAGGGCAACACGCCGCTGCAGCTCGCGAAGGCGCGCGGCTACGCGGCAATGGTCGCGCTGCTCGAGGCAGCGGGCACGGGCCTACAGCGAAAGTAGCGCGCAGCACGGCTGCTGCCGCTCGGGGACAATCGGGGCCTCGCCACGAGGAATCCGCCCCATGTACATGCCCCCGCAGTTCAATGCCAAGGACCCGGCCATCGCGCTGGAACTGATGCGCGCGCACCCGTTCGCCACGCTGATCTCGAACGACGACGACGGCCTGCCGTTCGTCACGCACCTGCCGCTCGTGGCCGAGCAGGATGCCGACGGCGAACTGGTGCTGTTCGGGCATTGCGCCAAGCCCAATCCGCACTGGCGCTTCCTGCAGGCCCGGCCGCAGGCGGTTGCCAGCTTTCTCGGCCCGCATGCGTACCTTTCGCCATCGGTGTATCCCGACCTCGCGCGCGTGCCGACCTGGAACTACCTGGCGGTGCACTGCACGGTCGAGGCCCGGCTGATCGAAACACCCGAGGCCAAGGACGCGCTGCTCAAGAAGCTCATCGGCGAGCACGAGCCCGCCTATGCGCAGCAGTGGCGCGACCTCGGGGAAGCGTTCCAGCACAAGATGCTGGCCGGCATCATGGGCTTCTCGCTGCACGTGCGCGCGCTGCAATCCAAGGTCAAGCTCAACCAGCACCGGCGCGAATCGCATGCCGCGATGCATGCGATGTATGGCGCAGGCACGCCCGACGAGAGAGCACTCGCCGTGTGGATGGAACGCCTCGGGCTCATGGCCGACATTCCGCAGACCGCCGCTGGTACGCAGAGCGCGTGATGATGGCCGCCGACGACGCGCACTGGATGGCGCTCGCGCTGGCCGAGGCGCGGCTGGCGGCCGAGGCCGGCGAGGTGCCGGTGGGCGCGGTGCTCGTCAAGCAGGGGCAGCTCGTCGCGTCGGGACGCAACCGGCCCGTGGCGCAGCACGACCCGAGCGCGCATGCCGAGATCAACGCGCTGCGCGCCGCCGCCGCTGCGCTCGGCAACTACCGCCTCGACGGCTGCGAGCTGTTCGTCACGCTGGAGCCCTGCGCGATGTGCGCCGGCGCCATGCTGCATGCGCGGCTCGCGCGCGTGGTGTTCGGCGCACCCGATCCCAAGACCGGCGCGGCCGGCTCGGTGCTCGACCTCTTCGCGGAACCGCGGCTCAACCATCGCACGCAGGTGCAGGGCGGGGTGCTCGCCGACGAGTGCAGCGCGGTGCTGCAAGCGTTCTTCCGCCTGCGCCGGGAGGCGGCGCGCGAGCAGGCCGAGCCGCTGCGCGACGACGCGCTGCGCACCCCGGCCGAACGCTTCGAGGCGCTCGAAGGCTATGACTTTTCGCCGCACCATGTGCAGGACCTGCCCACGCTGCAGGGCTGGCGCATGCACTACCTCGACGAAGGCCCGGCCGATGCGCCGCTGGCCCTGTGCCTGCACGGGCCTGGCGAATGGAGCTACTTCTTCCGCCACCTCACAGGCGCGCCGGGACTGCGCACGCTGGTGCCCGACCTGATCGGCTTCGGCCAGAGCGACAAGCCCAAGCGCGAGAGCGTGCATCGGCTCGCGTGGCACTGCGAGGTGCTCTGCGAATGGCTCGACCGCATCGCGCCCGGGGCGCCGGTGGCGCTGGTGCACAGCGCCGCGGGCGGGGCGCTCGCCGCGCTGCTGCAGGCGGCGCGACCCGGGCGATTCACTGCCGTGCTGGCTGCGCCTGACGAGGGCACCGCGGCCGGCGCTGCATGGCGCGCGCCATTCCCGGACCGCGGCCACGAGGCGGCACTGCGCGCGCTCGGCCCGGTCGCCCCGGCCTCGGCATCGGGGCCAAGCCCTGCACAGGCCGCCGCGCTCGGGCGGCAGGTGCGCGAGGCAATGGGATACTCGTCGCCGTGAGCACCAAAAAACACATCTACATCTATTCCCCTTCGAGCGCGGTCCGCGACAAGGCCGCATTCCGCCGCGGCGTCGTGAGGCTCGAGAAGCTCGGCCACGAGGTCGAGATCGACGAAGCCGCGTTGTCGGTGCACCAGCGCTTCGCGGGCGACGACGCCACGCGGCTCGCATCGATCACACGCGCCGCGGCAAGCGGCGCCGACATTGCGCTGATCGCGCGCGGCGGCTACGGGCTCACGCGCATCCTCGATGCGGTTCCCTACAAGGCCGTGGCCAAGGCGATCGACCGCGGCACCGAGTTCGTCGGCCTCAGCGACTTCACCGCGCTGCAGAACGCGCTCTTCGCCAAGACCGGCGCCGTCACCTGGGCCGGACCCGCGGTCGGCGAAGACTTCGGTGCCGAGGGCGGCCCCGACGACATCATGGAAGCCTGCTTCGACGACCTGGTGAGCGGGCAGGGCGAGGGCACCGGCTGGCGCATGCCGGTGCGCGATGCAGAGATCCGGTTCAAGCCGGTGCACGGCGCCACGCTCTGGGGTGGCAACCTTTGCGTGCTCGCGAGCCTGCTCGGCACCCCGTATTTCCCGCAGGTCGACAAGGGCGTGCTGTTCCTCGAGGACGTCAACGAGCATCCCTACCGCATCGAGCGCATGCTCGAGCAGTTGCGCATGGCCGGCGTGCTCGCACGGCAGCGCGCGATCGTGCTGGGCCAGTTCACCGGCATGCGCAAGGTGCCCGGCTACGACCGCGGCTTCGGCTTCGAGGCGGTGGTCGACCGGCTGCGCACGCAGCTCAAGGTGCCGGTGCTCACGGGGCTGCCTTTCGGGCATGTGCCGACCAAGGTGCTGCTGCCCGTGGGCGCCAAGGTCGAACTCGCGGCCGACGGGCGCGACGTGTTCATGGTCTGGGGCCATCGGCATGCGCACGGTCATGGCGACCATGCCTGAAGCCTGACGGCCGGCGGCCGGCGGCCGGTCAGCAGACTCTGTGGTGGCGGCGCGGCCCCATGGAACCGGGCAGGCCGCCCTTGAACATGCCGTTGATGGATTTCATCTGGCGGCGCGCGGCGGTTTCGCCGTCGATCGCGCTCAAGGCCAGCATCACGTCCTGGCGCAGGTACCAGAGAGATTCCACATCGACCGCGAAGCGCACGCGCTGCGCCACCCGCTGAACCGAATGTCCGCCGTGCACCTGAAGCACCTTCAGCATGGCCGCGCGGATGCGCACCAGCTGGTGTTCTGCCATGAGAGCGGTCGACCCAGGACCGGGAATTCCTAGAAGTCGGAGGAGGCGACGGACAAGCAGCATGAGACGAAGCAAAACGTATTGCGGCGACGGTGATGGATACCTTAAGCCTCACACAATCAATTCACAAGCTGGGGAATACCGTCCCTTGTTTACAAACAACAAACTTTACGTTGCAGTTGATCAAATAGGGTAGGAATTGCCTGCCTTTGCAGCGATCGCCCCGGGGGCCACGCGGCAGAAGGGAGAATGGCGAGATCCCATCTTTCAACTTGCCATGGACGTTCAAGCCACCGTCGTTTTCGCGGACCTGACGGAAAGCTCCAGGGTCTTCGAGGCCATGGGCAACGCGCGGGCGACCGAAACGGTGACGCGGCTCACCCAGTGGATCGGCAGCATCTGCCAGGCCCACGGCGGGCGGGTCGTGAAGTCGCTGGGCGACGGCGTGTTCGCCGTCTTCGCGCATGCGGCGCCGGCCACGCAGGCGGTCATCGAACTGCAGCGCTACCACCAGAAGCGGCTCATGGCATGGCCGGCGCCGCTGCGCATGGCGCTGCAGATCGGCGTGGCGAGCGGGGACGTGGTCGAAGTCGAAGGCGACTGCTTCGGCGATGCCGTCAACCTGGCGTCGCGGCTGAGCGACCTGGCGGGGCCGGGCCAGATCTGGGCCACCGACGCGGTCATCGCGCAACTGGGCGAAGGCAGCGTGCGGCACCGCGACCTGGGCCTGCTCACGATCCGCGGCCGCAGCGAGATGTCGGCCGTGCACCGCATCGACTGGCAGGAGGAACTGACGGCCTTCCTCACGGTGCCGGCTGCGCTCGCGCCGCTGCGGCTGCCCGATTCGTCCTTCGGCCAGATCGTGCTCGAATGGCTCGACGTGCGCTCGGAGTTCCGCATCGACGAGCTGCCGATCCACCTGGGGCGCGTCGACGAGGCGCAGTTCGTGGTCGACGATCCGCGGGTTTCCCGGCTGCATGCGCGCATCGAAATGCGCCACGGCAGCTGCGTGCTGATCGACCTGAGCACCTACGGCACCTGGGTGCGCTTCCACGGCAATGGCGGCCCGAGCCACGAGATCGCCTTGCGGCGCGAGGAGTGCGTGCTGCACGGCAGCGGCGAGATCGGCCTCGGCGCGCCACTTGGCGACTTCAGCGCACCGACGATCGCCTTCAACACCTCGGGCGGCGGGGTGCACCTGTCGCGCGGGTTCGCGCGCTGAGCCGCACCGTCGGGGTCAGTGTCCGGCGGCCAGGATGTCCGAGAGTTGGCCGATGTCGATCGGCTTCTGCAGGTGGTGGTCGAACAGGTCGCGCGCGGCAGCGCCTGCGGCGTCGTCGGCCGAAAAGCCCGAAATCGCCACCAGCAGTCGCGGGCTGTGGCCGCTGGTGTCGGCGCGCAGGCGCCTGGCGACCTCGCTGCCCGGAAAATCGGGCAGCGTCAGATCGATGAGCGCCGCATCGAAGCGCTCCGCGGCCGCGGCGTCCATGGCCTGTTGCGCGGTGTAGGTGCAGCGCGCCGTATGGTCCTGCAGGGTCAGCAGCTCCCGCAGCAGGTCTGCGGCAGCTTCGTTGTCATCGACGATCAGCACGTTCACGGAGGCGCTTTCTTAATAAATTCAAAGGTCGATCATGCAGTATCCCGGCGCACCAGCGCGCCGGTCGTAGGAGGACGCCTATGCCTGCGCCGGGGTCGGCAGGGCGGCGGGGGTTTCGGCCTGCAAGGGCAGCGTCACCCGGAACAGCGCGCCCTCGCCGGGGTGGCTCTCCACTTCGATGCGCCCGCCGTGCAGGCACACGATGCGCCGCGTGATGAAGAGGCCCAGCCCGAGGCCCGGCGCGTGCTTGCGGCTGTCGTCGGTGCGCTCGAACTGCTCGAAGATGCGCTCCTGGTCCTCGGGCGCGATGCCGATGCCCTGGTCGCGCACCGCGACGTTCGCCATGCCGTCGATTTCGCGCAGCTGCATCTCGACGGGCTTGCCGCGGCCGTAGCGCAGCGCGTTGGTCAGCAGGTTGGTCAGCACCTGCTCGATGCGGAACTCGTCCCACACACCGTGAAGCTGCTGCGGCGCGTCGAGCGCGATCACGGAACCCGCGGCCTCGGCCTGCTGCCGCAGGCCCTCGACCACCGCCCGGGCCAGCGCTGCCAAGTCGACCGACTTGGGCTGGATCGACAGCGCGTCGCGGCGCAGCCGCGTCACGTCGAGCATGTCGTCGATCAGCCGCACCATGTTGCGAATCTGCCGCTGGTCGCGCTCGATCATCGCCGGCAGCCGGTCGGCGGCGAAGGACTCGAGGTTGCCCTTGGCCACATGCAGCTGCCGCAGCTGTGTTTCGAGGTAGAGCGTGTTCAGGGGCGTGCGCAGCTCGTGCGAGACCATCGACATGAAATCGTCGCGCATGCGCACCGCATGCTCCAGCTCGACCTGCGTATGGCGCAGCTGGCGCACGAGCTCTTCCTGCTTGTGGTTGGCGGCCGCGAGCGCGTCGCGCTCGTGCCGCAGCGCCTTGCGGTGGCGGTGGAGGTCGACGAAGACGCTGACCTTGCTCGCGACCACATGCGGATCGAGCGGCTTGTGCAGGAAATCGACCGCGCCGCTTTCGTAGCCCTGGAACGCGTAGTTGAGCTCGCGGCCCGCGGCGCTCACGAAGATGATCGGGATGTGGCGCGTGCGCTCGGTGCCGCGCATCAGCTCGGCCAGCTCGAAGCCGTTCATGCCCGGCATCTGCACGTCGAGGATGGCGAGCGCGAACTCGTGGTCGAGCAACAGCGCCAGCGCCTCCTCGGCAGAGGCCGCGCGGTGCACGGCGCGGCCGGGGCCGCGGATCAGGGCCTCGAGCGCCAGCAGGTTCTCGGGCAGGTCATCGACGATCAGCAGCTTGCTCTCGACGTCAATGGGCATGGGTGGACTCCAGTTGCAGCAGCAGTGCGCGAAGTTCGCGCAGGGGAAGCACGTGATCGGGACGGTGCAGCGCGATGGCCGCTTCGGGCATGGTGGACACCTGGGCTTCCCCGGGGTCCTGCACGGCGGTGAGCCCGCCGGCCAGGTGGATGCGGTACAGGCCCTCGGCGCCGTCTTCGTTGGCGCCGGTAAGTAGCAGCCCGGCCAGCCCGGCGCCATACGCGTCGGCGGCCGAGGCCATGAGCACGTCGATCGAGGGCCGCGAAAACCGCACCGGCGGCTCGCAACTCAGCGAGAACGAGCGGTCGCGCTCGATCGACAGATGGTAGCCCGGCGGCGCGAAATACACCGAGCCGGCAGCGACCGGCATCTTGTCGGCGGCTTCGTGCACCGGTACCTGCAGGCGCTCGGCGAAGATCTCCGCCAGGTGGCTCTCGTGCGCTTCGGGCAGGTGCAGCACGATCACCACCGGCAGGCGCCAGGGCGGCGCAAGACCGTCGAGCAGCGCGATGAGCGCCTCGATGCCGCCGGCCGAGGCGCCGAGCGCCACGGCCTCCACGCGCCGCTCCGGATGGGGCCTTGCGTTCGTCTTCATGAGGCCTTGCGGTAGATGCGCTCGGGCCGCGAATGGGCGTCGAAGCGGCTGGCGTAGCTAGAGAAATCGATGCTTTCCTTGGCGCCCAGGCCGAGGAAGCCGCGGTGGCAGAGTGACTCGTGGAACAGGCCGAGCGCGCGGTCCTGCAGCTCGCGGTTGAAGTAGATCAGCACGTTGCGACACGACACGAGCTGCGTCTCGGCGAACACGCTGTCGGTCGCCAGGCTGTGGTCGGCAAAGATCACGCCGGCGCAGAGCGAGGGGTCGAAGCGCGCCGCGTCGTAGGCCGCGGTGTAGTAGTCGGAAAATTCGCCACGCCCGCCCGCGCGCTGGTAGTTGGCGGTGTAGCCGCGGATCGCCTCGATCGGAAAGATGCCCTGGCGTGCCTTCTCGAGCGAAGCGGGATTGATGTCGGTCGCGTAGATCTGCGTGCGCGCGAGCAGGCCTTCTTCCCGCAACAGGATCGCGAGCGAGAACACCTCCTCGCCAGTACTGCAGCCCGCCACCCACACCTTGACCGACGGGTAGGTGTGCAGGATCGGCACCACCTGCTGGCGCAGCGCAAGAAAGTACGCCGGGTCGCGGAACATCTCGCTGACCGGAATCGTCAGGTACTGCAGCAGCCGCCCGAACAGCGCCGGGTCGCGCAGCACCTTCTCCTGCAGCGCCGAGATGCTCGGCAGGCCCAACTGCTCGAGCGCATGCAGCACGCGGCGCTTCTGCGAGGCCAGCGTGTAGTTGCGGAAGTCGTAGCTGTACTTGAGGTAGATCGCCTCCATCAGCAGCCGCAGCTCGATCTCCGTGTTGCTCAGCACGGCGGGCGGCGGTGGGGCGGCGGGCTTCACAGCCGCTCCATCTTGGGCATCCACACGCGCAGCAGCGAGAACAGCCGCTCCAGGTCGACCGGCTTGGCGAGGTAGTCGCTCGCGCCGGCCGCGAGGCACTGCTCGCGGTCGTCCTTCATGGCCTTGGCGGTGATGGCGATCACCGGCAGCTTGTCGAAGCGCGGGTCGGTGCGCAGCCGGCGCGTGGCCTCGAGGCCGTCCATCTCCGGCATCATCACGTCCATCAGCACGAGGTCGATGTCACGCACCTGGTCGAGCTTCTCGAGCGCCTCTCGCCCGTTGCGGCCGATCTCGACAGTCGCGCCGCGCTGCTCGAGCGCGCTCGTGAGCGCGAACAGGTTGCGCACGTCGTCGTCCACCAGCAGGATGGTGCGGCCCTCGAAGATGCGGTCGCGCCCGCGAGCCGCCTTCAGCATGCCCTGGCGCTCGCTCGAGAGCTCGGCCTCGACCTTGTGCAGGAACAGCGTCACCTCGTCGAGCAGCCGCTCGGGCGAGCGCGCGCCCTTGATGATGATCGAGCGCGAATAGCGCTGCAGCTCGGCTTCCTCGTCGCGCGTGAGGTTGCGCCCGGTATAGACGATGACCGGCGGGAACGAGACGATCTCCTCGGCCGCCATCTGCTTGAGCAGCTCGCTGCCCTGCATGTCGGGCAGGTGCAGGTCGGTGATCATGCAGTCGAACACGCGCTGGCGCAGCAGCACGAGCGCCTCTTCGCCCGAGCCCACGGCGACGATCTCGATGTCGTCGTCGCCGATCAGCCGGATCACGCTTTCGCGCTGCAGCGCGTCGTCCTCGACCAGCAGCACGCTCTTGACCTTCTGCGTGAGCTTCTCTTCCAGCCGCCCGAACACCTTCATCAACTCGGCGCGCGTGGCCGGCTTCTGCGCGTAGCCGATGGCGCCCATGTGCAGTGCGGCCGCCTGCGCGTTCTCGGCCGCCGAGACCACGTGGATCGGGATGTGACGCGTCTTCGGCGAATCCTTCAGCCGCTGCAGCAGGTCGAGCCCGGTGCTGTCGGGCAGCCGCATGTCGAGCAGGATGGCATCGGGCACGAACTGCTGCGCCAGATCGAAGCCGTCGGCCGCGCCGTGCGCGACCAGGCAGCGGTAGCCGAGCTCGTGCGCAAGGTCATAGAGGATGTGTGCGAACTGCGGCTCGTCCTCGATCACGAGCACGCGCCGAACCTGGTCGATCGGCAGCGCCCGGTCGTCGTCGAAGAGCGGCGCCGGCACCGGCGCGGGCGGTGCCGGGCTCGCGTGGCCGAAAGAAGAAGAAGAGAGAGCGGAAGAGGGCGCACGCGTGGGCGACGGGGCGCGCTGCGGCAGTGCCGAGCGTGCGGGCGCGGGCGCCTGCTGCGATGCCTGTGGCGCCGCCGCCGGCAACTGCAAGGTGAAGGTGCTGCCGCGGCCCGGTTCGCTCTGCACGGTGATCGTGCCGCCCAGCAGATGCGTGAGGTCGCGCGAGATCGACAGGCCCAGGCCGGTGCCGCCATAGCGGCGGCTCGTGGTGCCGTCGGCCTGGTGGAAGGCCTCGAAGATCAGCGCCTGCTGCTCGGGCGCGATGCCGATGCCTGAATCGGACACGGCGAAGGCCGCACCGCCGTCGGGCGTGCCCGAGACCACCACCGACACCTCGCCGCTGTCGGTGAACTTGAGGGCGTTCGACAGCAGGTTCTTAAGGATCTGCTCGACGCGGTGCCGGTCGGTGACGAGCGTCGGCGGTATGTCGGGCTGCAGCGCCATGCGGAACGAGAGCTGCTTGTCGGTGGCCAGTGGCCTGAACATGTCCTCCAGGCCTTGCACGAGCTTCGGCAGCGCCAGCTCCTCGACCACCACCTCGAGCTTGCCGGCCTCGACCTTGGCAATGTCGAGGATGTCATTGATCAGCACCAGCAGGTCGTTGCCGGAGGCATAGATCGATTCGGCGAACTTCACCTGCTCGGCGCTCAGGTTGCCCTGCGGGTTGTCGCCGAGCAGCTTGGCGAGGATCAGTGCACTGTTGAGCGGCGTGCGCAGCTCGTGCGACATGTTCGCGAGGAATTCCGACTTGTAGCGGCTGGCGCGCTGAAGCTCGTCGGCACGGTCTTCGAGGTCGCGCTGCACACGGCGCAGCGCGGCATTGCGCTGATCGAGCGCCTCGGTGCGTTCCGACAGCTGGCTGTTGGTCTGCTCGAGCTCGGCCTGCTGGTTCTCGAGCATGGCCTGCGAGGCGCGCAGCGCCCGCGACTGCTCCTCGAGCTCCTCGTTGGCGGTGCGCAGTTCTTCCTGCTGAACCTGCAGTTCCTCGTTGAGCTGCTGTGTCTCGGTGAGCGCGTCCTGCAGCTGCTCGCGGTAGCGCGCGGCCGCAAGCGAGGCGCCGATGTCCTCGGCGACCAGGTCGAGCAGGTCGTTGGTGCGCGCATCGGGGGCGCGCGGCAGGCCGAGCTCGAGCACGCCGTTGACCAGCCCGTCGCTCGACACCGGCACCAGCAGCACGGCCGAGGGCGACATCTCGCCAAGGCCCGAATTGACCTTCAGGTAGTCGGCCTGGATCGGCTCCACCAGCATACGCCGGCGCTCGGCGGCGGCTTGGCCGACGAGGCTCTGGGTCGGCGAGAAGACCTGCGGCGACGACTCGGCCTCCATCGAGAAGCCATAGCTCGCGGCCCGCCGCAGCGAGCCGTGGCGCTCGCGCACGTAGAGCGCCCCCACGGCGCTGCCGAGGTGGCGCGAAAAGAAGGCCAGCACCTTGCGGCCCATGTCGTTGGCGCTGAGTTCGCCGACCAGTTCGCCTACCAGCTCCGTCTGCAGGTTGCGCAGCCATGCCTGCTGGGCCAGCCGCTCTGCATGCGTGGCCTGTTCCTGGAGCACCGCGTCGTAGCTGTCGGACAGCAGCATCAGCTGGCGCCGTCCGAAGTAGGCCACCAGGCCCGTGAAGAGCACCGTGAAGAACAGGAACACGCTCACCACGAGCCAGCTCGTGCGGTTGGCGTCGCCGTTGCGCTGGTGGCGCAAGGTCTGCTCGGTGTTCATGAAGGCATCGAACTCGGCACGCATGCCATCGCTGAGCTGCTTGCCCCGGCCGTCGCGCACGGGCCGAAGGTAGTCGGCGCCGGCGCGGCGCAGGTCGATGAGTTCCTGGGCATACCGGTTCCAGTCGTCCTGCACCGCTGCGATGCGGTCGAGCCGCTCGGTTTGCTGTCGGTTGTCGGACACCAGCTTGCGCAGCGCCTGGAAGTCGCCCTTGATGCGCGGCAGCGCACTCTGGTAGGGCTGGAGAAAGCTCTCGTCGCCCGTCAGCAGAAAACCGCGCAGGCCGGTTTCCATGTCGATGCTCCGGCGCTGCAGCTCGCTGACGCTGCGGGTCACGGTGTCGGAGTGCTCGACCCACCGGATCGTCGACAGCAAGAACAGGATCAGCCCGACGAACACCAGGGCGCCGATCAGCCCGCCGAGCAGCGGGAGTTTCAGGTTGCGGCTGAGCAGGCGGTCGAAGTCATCGGGGTCGATCGCGGTCGGGGTTTTCATTCGTGAGAAGCGTATTTGTAAGCAAAACCTTTGAAGTCTGACCGATTCGAGCGATTTTCCGTGTCAGAGAAGGCGCCGACAGGATTTGGAGCGCCGTCGGCAGGCTTAGTTATACTGTTGTTTTGTACAGTTCTCCCGTGGCCACGGATCCTTCCTCCATGCTCCCCGATATGGCAGCCGATGCGCGCACGGTGTCGGTGCGGGCGCTGTGCGCGTTCGCGGCCAAGGCGGGCGATCTCGACCTGCGTTTCGTGCCTGCGCCGAGCGCCCAGGAGGGCATGGCCGGCCACGCCCTGGTGCAGGACCGGCGCGGCGAGGGCTACGACAGCGAGGTCGCGCTGGTCTCGCACTGCGGGGCGCTGCGCGTGCGCGGCCGGGCGGATGGCCACGTGCCGCAAGCGCCGCGGGTGGAGGAGATCAAGACCTTCCGCGGCGACTTCGACGCCATCCGCGGCAACCATCACGCGCTGCATTGGGCGCAGGCCCGCACTTATGCCTGGATGCTCTGCGAGAAGCACGGCTACGAACGCATCACCGTCGCGCTGGTGTACCTCGACCTCGGCAGCGGCGAAGAAACCGTGCTCGAGGAGCCGCACACCCGCGAAGCGCTGCAGGCGCATTTCGAAGACCTGTGCGCGCGCTACAGCGCCTGGGCCGACAGCGAGGCCGCGCACCATGCGGCACTCGGCGCGGCGCTGGCGGGGCTGGCGTTTCCGCACGGGGCGTTCCGCGCCGGCCAGCGCGAACTGGCCGAGGCCGTCTATCGGGCCGCTGCGAACGGCCGCTGCCTGATGGTGCAGGCGCCCACGGGCATCGGCAAGACGCTGGCCACGATCTTTCCGCTGCTCAAGGCCCGGGCCGCGCAGAAGATCGACAAGATCTTCTTTCTCACGGCCAAGACCTCGGGCCGCGCCGTGGCGCTCGACGCGCTGCGCCTGCTCGGGCCCGGTGGCGGCAAGGCGCGGGTGCTGGAACTCACCGCGCGCGAGAAGGCCTGCGAATACCCCGAGCGCGCCTGCCACGGCGACGCCTGTCCGCTGGCCAAGGGCTTCTACGACCGCCTGCCCGCCGCGCGCGAGGAGGCTGCGCAGGCGGTCAGGCTCGACCGGCCGGCGCTGCGGCGCATCGGGCTCGCGCATGGCGTGTGCCCGTATTTCCTGGCGCAGGAGATGGCGCACTGGTGCGACGTGATCGTCGGCGACTACAACTACTACTTCGACGGCAGCGCCTTCCTGTTCGCCACCATGAAAGATGCCGAATGGCGCGTGGCCGTGCTGGTCGACGAAGCGCACAACCTGCTCGAACGTGCGCGCGGCATGTACAGCGCCGAACTCGACGGCCCGGCCCTCGAGGAAGCCCATCGCGCGGCGCCCGCGGCCGTGCGCGGCGCGCTGGCGCGGCTGTACCGCGAGTGGGACGCCGTGCAGCAGGCGCAATCCGAGCCCTACGACACCTGCGACGAGATCCCCGATCGCTTCGCGCGCACGCTGCAGGCCGCCAACATGGCGATGGGCGAGCATTTTGCCGCCACCCCCGACGCGGCGCAGGGGCCGCTGCAACGCTTCTTCTTCGACGCGCTGCATTTCGCGCGGCTGGTCGAAGCTTTCGGCGACCATTCGGTGTTCGAACGCCGGCTCGGCCCGACGGGCGGTCCGGGCCAGCCGCGCAGCCTTTCCATTCGCAACCTTGTGCCCGCACCGTTCCTGGAGGCGCGCTTTGCCGATGCGGCTTCGGTCGCGTGTTTCTCGGGCACGCTGTCGCCGTTCGCGTTCTACCGCGACGCGCTCGGGCTGCCACCCGAGACGGCGCTGCTCGACGTCGCGTCACCTTTCGGCAGCGACCAGCTGCAGGTCGAGGTGGCGACCCACGTCTCGACCCGCTTCCGTGACCGCGCGGGGTCGCTGCGCCGCGTCACCGACATCATGGGCGCGCAGTTCGAGCGCCGGCCCGGCAACTACCTCGCGTTCTTCAGCAGCTTCGACTACCTCGAACAGGCTTTCGCGGCCTTTCTCGCGCGGCATCCCGGCGTGCCCGCCTGGGCCCAGACGCGGGGCATGGCCGAATCCGAGCGCAGCGGCTTCGTGGCGCGCTTCGAGGAAGGCGGCCACGGCATCGGCTTTGCCGTGCTCGGCGGCGCCTTCGGGGAGGGCATCGACCTGCCGGGCAGCCGGCTCATCGGCGCCTTCATCGCGAGCCTGGGCCTGCCGCAATACAACGCGCTCAACGAGATCACGCGCGAACGCATGCAGGCGCGCTTCGGCAAGGGCTACGAATACACCTACCTCTATCCGGGCCTGCAGAAGGTGGTGCAGGCGGCCGGCCGCGTGATCCGCACCGAGCGGGACACCGGCGTGCTGCACTTGTTGGACGACCGCTTCGCACGCGCCGAGATCCGCGCGCTGCTGCCGCGCTGGTGGGCGCTGCGCATCGGTGGTGCGGCCGGGGCGACGCACGAAGGAGCGGCCGATGCGATCGGCTAGCCGCATCGTCCAGTTGCCCGACGAGGCCGACCTGTTCGGCGAATCGCCCGCCGCCGCGATCGAGGGGCTGAAGTACGAGCGCGAGTTCATCACCCGTGCCGAGGAAGAGGAACTGCTGCGCACCGTGCGCGGCTTCGAACTGCGCGAGATGCGCTACAAGGCCTACATCGCGCGGCGCCACGGCATCGGCTTTGGCGGCAGCTACGACTTCGAGGACCACAGGCTGCGCCCCGGCCCGCCGATGCCCGAATCGCTGCACCCGCTGCGGGCACGGGTGGCCGCATGGATGGGCATGGCGCCCGAGAATTTCGCGCATGCGCTGCTTGCCGAATACCGGCCCGGCACGCCGCTCGGCTGGCACCGCGACGTGCCGGATTTCGAGGACATCGTGGGCGTTTCGCTGCTCGGCGACGCCGTGCTGCAGCTGCGGCCCTATCCGCCGGCCAGTGCCAGCGCACCCGCGAGCCTGCAGCTGCGAATCGCGCCGCGCTCCATCTACATGCTGCGCGGCCCTGCGCGCTGGGCCTGGCAGCACGCGATCGCGCCGACCGAAGGGCTGCGCTATTCCATCACCATGCGCACGCGCCGGCAGGGGTGAGCGGCGGTGTGCGGCGGCCAGGGTGGCGCCGTGCGGCTGTGGGAATAGGCTCACGGCGGCCGTCGCCCCTGCCGCGCGCGCGACATGCCGGCGGCTGGGTAGCTTCATGCCATGACATACCCGTCCGTTCTCATTTCGTTCAGCGTTGCTCATGCGGCCGCGGAGGCCTCGCGATGAAGCACGCGGTCATCGGTGCCACCGGGCACGTCGGCTCGGCGCTTGTATCGGCATTGCTTGCGCGTGGCGAAGCTGTGACGGCCATCACACGCGATGCGCGCCATGCCGAGGGCTTTCAAAAGCAGGGCGCGGCCATAGCGCAAGCAGACGTCTTCGACGTGCCCGCGCTGCGCCGAGCGATCGAGGGGGCGGAGCGCCTGTTCGTGCTCAATCCGCCCGCGCCGCCCGACACCGATACGGCGGCCGAGGAGCGCCGCAGCCTGCGCTGCATTCTCGATGCGATCCAAGGGCTGCCGCTGCAGAAGATCGTGGCCGAGTCCACCTACGGCGCGCAGCCCGGCGAGGGCCTGGGCGACCTCGGCGTGCTCTATGACATGGAGCAGGCGCTCGCAGCGCAGCCGGTGCCGGTGCCGGTGCCGGTGAGTGTGATCCGGGCGGCCTACTACATGAGCAACTGGGATGCGGCCCTGGCAGGCGCGCGCGACGCGGGTGTCGTCGAGAGCCTGTTCCCGCGCGATTTCCGCTTGCCGATGGTGGCGCCCGCGGATCTCGGGCGCTACGCCGCGCGGCTCATGTTCGGAGCCGCCGAGTCTTCGGGTCCGCATTACGTGGAAGGGCCGACGCGCTACTGCGCGGCCGACGTGGCCGCTGCGTTCGAGGCGGCACTCGGTCGACCGGTGCGGGTCGTCGAGGTGCCGCCCGCGCAGTGGGAGGCGTGGTTCCGGCGTGCCGGTTTCTCCGAGGCCGGCGCCGCGTCCTATGCGGCCATGACGCGCGACACGCTCGACAACCTCGTGCTGCCCGATGCGCCCGAGCGCGGGACAGTTTCGCTCGAGGACTACATCGGAGCGCGCGTGCGCGCCTCAGCCGCGCAGGCCTGATTCGGCCAGCCGCCTGGCCCGGTTTCCGCCCTGGCGCTCGAGCATCCAGCCCGGGTATTCCGAGGGCAGGGCGCTCGCCTTGCCGAGCGCCGCGAGTTCGGCGGCGTCGAGGAGGATCGCGGTGGCAGCGATGTTGTCGTCGAGCTGCGCCAAGCGCTTGGCACCGACGATCACGCTGGTCACCACCGGCTGGTGCAGCAGCCAGGCGAGCGCGATCTGCGCCACCGAGACCTTGCGCGCCTCGGCCAGCGTGCGCATTGCGTCGATGCAGTCGTAGGCACGCTCGAGGTTGACCGGCGGAAAGTCGAAGGTGGTGCGGCGGCTGCCCTGTTCGGCCGCGCCCGCATCGACGTCGCGCCCGTACTTGCCGCTCAGCAGGCCGCCGGCGAGCGGGCTCCAGACCATCAACCCCAGGCGTTCGCTCTGCAGCATCGGCACGAGTTCCCGCTCGAGGTCGCGCCCGGCGACGGTGTAGTAGGCCTGCAGCGACTCGAAGCGCGCGAGGCCCTGGCGCTCGGCGATGCCCAGCGCCTTCATGATCTGCCAGGCGGCCCAGTTCGAGACGCCCACGTAGCGCACATGGCCCTGGCGCACCAGATCGTCGAGCGCGCGCACCGTCTCCTCGATTGGCGTGACCGGATCGAAGCCGTGGATCTGGTAGAGGTCGATGTGGTCGAGCTGCAGTCGCCGGAGGCTCGCCTTCACGCCGTCCATGATGTGGTAGCGCGAAGCGCCGGCCGAATTGGGAGCCTGGCCGGTCTCGCCGAACACCTTGGTGGCGACGACGACGTTCTCGCGCGGCACCTTGAGGTTGCGCAGCGCCTGGCCGGTCATGGTTTCGGACAGCCCTTCGGAATACACATCGGCCGTGTCGATGAAGTTGATGCCGGCATCGAGCGCGCGGCCGACCAGCGCCTCGGCCTCGGACTGCTGGAGGTTGCCGATCTGGCCCCAGATGCCGCTGGCGCCGCCGAAGGTCATGGTGCCGAGGCAGAGCTCGGAGACGAACAGGCCGGTGCGGCCGAATTGGCGGTATTGCATGGAAGTGCGTCCTTTGCGTCGGGTGTGTGGTGTGGCGTCGTGGCCAAAAGTATCCGTCCACGGCGTGCCGTCCGGCGAGCGCGATTCTGCAAAGTCCTTGCCTGATCCTCCAGAACGCTGGCGGCCGTGGTGCAAGGCGGCTGGTGGCGCGCTAAGCTCCGGGCACCCGATCCTCCACGGCGCCCGCCCGCCGTGGCTTCATCCGTCACAAGGTTGAAACATGCCCGACAAAACACCCGAATTCGCAACCGCCGTGGCTGCGCCGGTGCCGCTGGAGCCCGAACTCGAGGCGGCCCGCAAGGAACTGGTCGCACTGATCAACCGCATCACACGCGGGCAGGACGGCAGCATCGAAACCCCGGTGCCCGGCCTGTTCGTGTACTGCATCAACAAGCCCGACGGCCCCAAGCATGCGCTGCAGACGCCGGCCTTCGGCCTTATCGCGCAGGGCTCCAAGCGCGTGATGGTGGGCGACGAGATCTACGTCTACGACCCGATGCACTACCTCGTGAGTTCGGTCGACCTTCCGGTCTGCGGGCAGGTGCGCCTGACCAGCGAGAACGAGCCTTACCTGGGCCTGCGCCTGGACCTCTCGCTCGACGAGATCGGCGACCTGATCCGCGACGAAAAGCTGCCCGCCAAGGCCAATGCGCCCGCATCGCGCGGCGTCTACGTCAGCCGCATCGCGATGCCGGTGCTCGAACCCGTGCTGCGGCTGCTGCGGCTGCTGGATACGCCCGAAGACATCCCGATCATGGCGCCGATGGTCAAGCGCGAGATCTTCTATCGCCTGCTCGTGAACGGCGAGGGCGCGCGGCTGCGCCAGATCGCGCTGCAGGACAGCCACACCCAGCGCATCGCCAAGGCGATCAGCGCGCTGCGCATCAACTATGCGCAGTCGCTGCGCATCGAGGACATGGCGCGCGCGGTGCACATGAGCGTGTCGTCGTTCCACCACCACTTCAAGGCCGTGACGGCGATGAGCCCGCTGCAGTACCAGAAGCAGTTGCGCCTGCAGGAGGCGCGCCGGCAAATGCTGATGGCGGGAGCCGACGTGGCGAGCGCGGCGCACAGCGTGGGCTACGAGAGCCCGTCGCAGTTCGCGCGCGAATACGGCCGCATGTTCGGTGTGCCGCCGCTGCGCGACAAGCGGCGCTGGCTGGCCGAGGCCGAGGCGCAGAACGACGCGCTCGGCGCCGCATCGCAGGCGGCCTGAGCGGCTCAGCGCAGCACGAGCACCGGCAGCGTCGAGTGCGTCAGTACGTGCTGCGTCTCGCTGCCGAGCAGCAGCCGCTGCAGTCCCTTGCGGCCGTGCGAGGCCATGACGATCAGGTCGCAGCGGTGCTTGCGCGCCGCGGCGATGATCGATTCGGCGACCCGGTCCGAGTTCGCGACCACCGGCTTCACATGCACCCCAGCCGCCGCCGCACGCGCCGCGACGCTGTCGAGCATGGCTTGCGCCTTGTCGGCCCACTGCTTTTCCACGTGCGCGATCTCCTCGGGCGAAAAAGCCATGGCACCCTCGAAGTAGCCCTTGGGGTAGCGTGGCACCACGGTGAGCGCCACAAGGGAGGCCGCGTGCGCGGCTGCGAGGTCGATGGCGCTGGCGACGGCCTTCTTCGACAGCGTGGAGCCGTCCGTGGCGACGAGGATGCGCTTGAACATGGGAATTCTCTCCAGTGAAGTTGCCGTCAGCTTAGGCGGTGACCGGGCGCGCCACTTGATGCATATCAAAGGGGAGGGCGCCGGCCCCGCTTAGCCTTGCGCGATGCAAGCTGCGCTCGCCCCCTTTTCATCGCCCGATGCGGCGCCGCCCACGCCATTGCACGAGGCCTGGCGGGTGCTCGACGATCCCGCCGAATGGTCCGCGTTCGGGCGCGCGCTCGATGAAGGCGCGCCGGCGGCCGCACGCTGGGAATCTCAGGTTGCCGTCGAAGGCATGCATTGCGCCACCTGCGGCTTCACGCTCGAGTCGGCGCTGCTGCGCGTGCCCGGCGTTCAGGAGGTGCAGGTCAATGCCGCGAGCCGGCGCGCGCGGATCGTGTGGTCTGCCGTGCTGGTGCGGCCCTCGCAATGGTTGGAAGCCGCCGAGGCGGCAGGCTACCGGCTGGTGCCCGCAACCGACAGCGCCGCGCGCGAGCGCCGTTCGCGCGAGGTGCGGCTCGCGCTCTGGCGCTGGCTGGTGGCGGGTTTCTGCATGATGCAGGTGATGATGTACGCCTACCCGGCCTACATCGCGCAGCCCGGCGAGATGGCGGACGACGCCGCGCAGTTGCTGCGCTGGGCTTCCTGGGTGCTCACGCTGCCGGTGCTTTTCTTTTCCTGCGGCCCGTTCTTCCGCAGCGCGTGGCGCGACATCCGCCACGGCCGCATCGGCATGGACCTGCCGGTGGCCTTCGGTATCGCCATCGCCTTTGCCGTCAGCACGGCGGCCACCTTCGACAGCGCCGGCGTGCTGGGCAGCGAGGTGTATTTCGACTCGCTCACCATGTTCGTGTTCTTCCTGCTGACCGGTCGCTGGCTCGAGGCGCGGCTGCGCGATCGCACCGCGGGCGCGCTCGAGACGGTGCTGAACCGCCTGCCGGACAGCATCGAGCGGCTCGCTGCGGATGGCAACTGGGAGCGCGTGGCGGTGCGCCGACTTGTGGCCGGCGACGTGGTGCGGGTGCGCGCGGGCGAAGCCTTTCCGGCCGACGGCGTGCTGCTGGACGGCGGCACCAGCACCGACGAGGCGCTGCTCACCGGCGAGTCGCGTCCCGTGCCCCGTGCCCGCGGCGAGCGCGTGCTGGCGGGCAGCCACAACCTCTCTGCCACGGTGCAGGTGCGCATCGACGCGGCGGGCGAGGGCACGCGCTTCGCGCAGATCGTCCGACTGATGGAAAGCGCCGCCTCTGGCAAGCCGCGCTGGGCACTGCTGGCAGACCGTATCGCTCGGCCGTTCCTTGCCGTGGTGCTGGCCTCGGCCGCTGCCGCAGCGGCGTTCTGGTGGCATGTCGAACCGGGCAAGGCGTTGATGGTGGCGGTGGCGGTGCTCATTGCGACCTGCCCCTGTGCGCTGTCGCTCGCCACACCCGCGGCCATGCTCGCAAGCGCGGGTGCGCTGGCGCGTGGCGGTGTGCTGACCGCGAACCTCCAGGCGCTCGAGGCGCTCGCCGCGGTGGACACCGTGGTCTTCGACAAGACCGGCACGCTCACCGGCGACACGCCGCGCCTGGACCGCGTGTTCTGCCGGCAGGGTTTGCGCCACGGCGAGGCGCTGGAGATGGGGGCCGCGCTGGGCGCGCACTCGCTGCACCCCGGCGCGCGAGCGCTGGTGGCTGCATGGCAGGCGCAGCTCGACATGCCGCCCGCCTGGGAGGTGATGCAGCCGGCGGAGCGCGCGGGCTTCGGGCTCGAAGGGCTCATGCGGCGCGCCGGCGGTCCGGATGGCGCGGTGCGCCGCGTCCGGCTCGGGGCAGCCGCGCATTGCGGGGTCGCGTCGGTTGCCGTCGAGGCGCCGCAGGTGCACCTGAGCGACGACGACGGCTGGCTCGCGAGCTTCGTGCTCGCAGAAGACCTGCGCCCCGACGCCGTCGCCGCAGTGGCGGCGCTGCAGGCCGAGGGCATCACGGTGCGGCTGCTGTCGGGCGACCGCGACGGCGCCGCGCGGGAGGTTGCCGCGCGTGCCGGCATCGAATTCGCGCAGGGCGGCTGCACACCCGAGGAAAAGCTCCAGGTGCTGTGGCGGCTGCAGGCCGAAGGCCGGCAGGTCGCCATGGTGGGCGACGGACTCAACGACGGGCCTTCGCTCGCCCGCGCGAACGCCTCGTTCGCCTTCGGCAAGGCGGTGCCGCTGTCGCGCGCGCGCGCCGACTTCGTGGTGCTCGGCGAGACGCTCTCGGCCATCCCGCGCACCATCTCGCAGGCGCGTCGCACCGCCCGCGTGGTGCGGCAGAACCTGGCATGGGCAGCCGGCTACAACGCGCTGTGCGTGCCGCTCGCCATCGCTGGCTGGCTGCCCGCGTGGCTCGCGGGGCTGGGCATGGCGGCGAGTTCGCTCGTGGTGGTCGCCAACGCGGCGCGGCTCGCGACCGTGGCGCAGAGGGGCCGCTGATGGACGTCCTCCTTCTTCTGATTCCGCTGTCGGTCGCGCTGGTGCTCGCGATCCTCGCAGGCCTTTGGTGGGCCATCGAGCGTGGGCAGTTCGACGACATCGACGGCGAAGGCGACCGCATCCTGCGCAACGATTGATCTGCATCAAACCCCGGGCCCTGTCGGCCGCGGACACTGCCTTCAGAACATCCAAAGGCAGCACGATGCAAGTTTCGAACCCCCCGGCGGCGATCTACGACGACACCGCCGTCCGCCAGTTGAGCCTCATGTCCGTGGTCTGGGGCGTGGTCGGCATGCTCGTCGGCGTGATCATCGCCGCCGAACTCGCATGGCCCGACCTCAGCCTCGGCATTCCCTGGCTCAGCTACGGCCGGCTTCGGCCGCTGCACACCAACGCGGTGATCTTCGCGTTCGGCGGCTGCGCGCTCATGGCCACCAGCTTCCACGTGGTGCAGCGCACCTGCCAGGTGCGGCTGTTCGCGCCCCGGCTCGCATCGTTCGTGTTCTGGGGCTGGCAGGCCGTGATCGTGGCGGCCGCCATCAGCCTGCCGATGGGCTACACCTCGGGCAAGGAATACGCCGAACTCGAGTGGCCGATCGACATCCTGATCGCCGTGGTGTGGGTGGCCTACGCCATCGTGTTCTTCGGTACCGTCGGCACGCGGCGCGTGCGCCACATCTACGTGGCCAACTGGTTCTACGGGGCCTTCATCATCGCGGTGGCACTGCTGCACATCGTCAACAGCGCCGCGATCCCGGCCGGCTGGATGAAGAGCTACTCGGCCTATGCCGGCGTGCAGGATGCAATGGTGCAGTGGTGGTACGGCCACAACGCAGTCGGCTTCTTCCTCACCGCCGGCTTCCTCGGGATGATGTACTACTACATCCCCAAGCAGGCCGAGCGGCCGGTCTATTCGTACCGGCTCTCCATCGTCCACTTCTGGGCGCTGATCTTCACCTACATGTGGGCCGGCCCACACCACCTGCACTACACCGCGCTGCCGGACTGGACCCAGTCGATCGGCATGGTGTTCTCGCTGATCCTGCTCGCGCCGAGCTGGGGCGGAATGATCAACGGCGTGATGACGCTCTCGGGCGCCTGGCACAAGCTGCGCACCGACCCGATCCTGCGCTTCCTGATCGTGGCGCTGTCCTTCTACGGCATGGCCACCTTCGAGGGGCCGATGATGTCCATCAAGACGATCAACGCACTGAGCCACTACACCGACTGGACCGTGGGCCACGTGCATGCCGGCGCGCTCGGCTGGGTCGGCTTCATCACGATGGGTTCGCTGTACTACCTGGTGCCGCGCATGTACGGGCGCACCACCATGTTCAGCATCAAGGCCATCGAGGCGCACTTCTGGATGGCCACGATCGGCATCGTGCTCTACATCGCCGCGATGTGGATCGCCGGCGTGATGCAGGGCCTGATGTGGCGCGCGATCAACCCCGACGGCACGCTCACCTACACCTTCGTCGAGAGCGTGAAGGCGACCTTCCCGTTCTACGTCGTGCGGCTGATCGGCGGCCTGCTGTACCTCGCCGGCATGCTGGTGATGGCGTGGAACGTGTGGATGACCGTGATCTCCGGACGCTCCGTACAGGCCGCGATCCCGCCCATCGCCCTGGCCCACGCCTGAGAAAGCAAAGCACCATGCCTTCCACACCCGACAACAAAAACCGCGGCTTCACCCACGAGAAGGTGGAGACCAACAACCTGCTGATGATCGTGCTGATCCTCGTAGTGATCGCCATCGGCGGCCTGGTCGAGATCGTGCCGCTGTTCTTCCAGAAGTCGACCACCGAGCCGATCCAGGGCCTGAAGCCGCCGACGGCGCTGCAGCTGGCCGGTCGCGACGTGTACCTGCGCGAGGGTTGCTACAACTGCCATTCGCAGATGATCCGCCCGTTCCGTTCGGAGACGCTGCGCTACGGCCACTACTCGGTGGCGGGCGAGTTCGTCTACGACCGGCCGTTCCAGTGGGGCAGCAAGCGCACCGGTCCGGACCTGCACCGCGTGGGCGGCAAGTACAGCGACGAGTGGCACCGCATCCACCTGAACAACCCGCGCGACCTGGTGCCCGAATCGAACATGCCGGCCTATGCCTGGCTCGAGAAGAAAACCGTCGATGCCGAGGCGATCCCGCGCCACATGCGCGCGCTGCGCCGGGTCGGGGTGCCCTACACCGAAGAGGAGATCGCCCGCGCCGGCGCGGACGTCCGCGGCAAGACCGAGATGGACGCGACCGTGGCGTACCTGCAATCGCTCGGCCTGACGCTCAAGTAAGGAGCACCGCACCATGATCGACCTGACCTTCCTGCGCGTCGGCGCCACGCTGGCCTGCTTCGCGCTGTTCCTCGGCATCGTGGCCTGGGCCTATGCCAGCCGCAACGCCGCCCGCTTCGACGAGGCCGCGCAGCTGCCGCTCGAGCAGGACTGAGCGCGAAGAGAAAACAAGAGAGCCCCCATGAGCGATTTCGTCAACAACTTCTGGTCCAACTACGTGGCGGCGGGCACGCTGCTGAGCATCCTCGGATGCCTGCTGCTGCTGTGGCTCACGGCGCGCAAGCGCGTGCCCTCGGACGCGGACAACACCACTGGCCACGTCTGGGACGAGGACCTGCGCGAAGCCAACAATCCATTGCCGCTGTGGTGGGTCGGCCTGTTCGTGCTCACGATCCTTTTCTCGGTCGGCTACCTCGTGGTGTACCCGGGCCTCGGCAGCTTCGACGGCCAGGCGGAATGGAGCGCCAAGGCCGAATACGAGGCTGAACTCACCAAGGCCACCGCCGCGCTCGCGCCGGTCTATGCGAGCTACGACGGCATGGCCCCGGAAGACATTGCCCGCGAGCCGAAGGCCATGGCGATCGGCGAGCGGCTCTTCATGAACAACTGCGCGCAGTGCCACGGCTCCGATGCGCGCGGCAGCAAGGGCTTTCCGAACCTCACCGACAAGGAATGGCTGCACGGCGGCACGCCCGAAAAGATCGTCGAGTCGATCACCCACGGCCGCACCGGCACGATGCCGCCGATGGCGGCCGCGGTCGGCACGCAGGATGACGTGAAGAACCTCGCCAATTACGTGCTGAGCCTTTCGGGCGCGCCGAATGACTCGCTGCGCGCAGGGCTCGGTAAGTCGAAGTTCACGGCCTGCGCCGCCTGCCACGGCATCGGCGGGGTCGGCAACCAGGCGGTGGGCGCGCCCAGCCTCGCCGACAAGGTCTGGCTGCACGGCTGGGGCGAGGCGGCGATCGTCCAGATCGTCAACGAAGGCAAGAAGAGCGAGATGCCGGCGCAGCAAGGACGGCTGACCGAGGCGCAGATCAAGCTGCTCGCGTCCTACGTCTGGGGCTTCTCGAACGCACCGGTCGCCGGGCCCTGAATGCGCGGAGGTTGATCATGGAATCATCCGCAGGCCGCAAGTCGATTCCGATCGTTCCCGTCGCGGCCGAAGCCGAAGCGGTCGGCCTTTACCAGGCATCCAAGAAGATCCATCCGCGTGCGATCCAGGGCGTTTTCGCGCGCTGGCGCTGGGCGATGGTGTTCCTGACCCAGCTGGTGTTCTATGGCATGCCCTGGATCCAGTGGGGCGAACGGCAACTGGTGCTGTTCGATCTGGCCGCCCGCCGCTTCTATGTCTTCGGGCTCGTGCTGTACCCGCAGGACCTGATCTACCTGTCTGGGCTGCTGGTCGTCAGCGCACTGGCGCTGTTCCTGTTCACCGCCGTGGCAGGGCGGCTGTGGTGCGGCTATGCCTGCCCGCAGACCGTCTACACCGAGATCTTCCTCTGGGTGGAGCACAAGATCGAGGGCAACCGCTCGGCCCGCATCCGACTCGACGGCGAGGCCATGTCGCTCGAGAAGCTGGTGAAGAAGTGGTTCAAGCACCTGGTCTGGATCGGCATCGCGATGTGGACCGGCTTCACCTTCGTGGGCTACTTCACGCCGATCCGCGAACTGGGCCTGGCCTTCCTGCAGACGGGCATGGGCTCGTGGGAGGTGTTCTGGGTCTTCTTCTACGGTTTCGCGACCTACGGCAACGCGGGCTTCATGCGCGAGCAGGTCTGCAAGTACATGTGCCCCTACGCGCGCTTCCAGAGCGCCATGTTCGACCGCGACACGCTGATCGTCAGCTACGACCCGCAGCGCGGCGAGCCGCGCGCCCCGCGGCGCAAGGACATCGACCCGCGCAGCAAGGCGCTCGGCGATTGCATCGACTGCGGCCTGTGCGTGCAGGTCTGCCCGACCGGTATCGACATCCGCCAGGGGCTGCAGTACGAGTGCATCGGCTGCGGCCTGTGCGTGGACGCCTGCAACACGGTGATGCGCAAGATGGGCTATGCGCCGCGGCTGATCCGCTACGACACCCAGAACGGCATGGAGGCCGGATGGTCGCGCCAGCAGCTGCTGCGGCGGGTGCTGCGCCCGCGCGTGCTGGCCTATGCGGCGATCCTCGCGCTGCTCGTGGCCGGGTTGCTCGCGAGCCTGGTGGTGCGCACGCCTCTCAAGGTCGATGTGGTGCGCGACCGCGCATCGCTCGCGCGCATCGTCGAGGGGGGCCGGCTCGAGAACGTCTACCGGCTGCAGATCATGAATGCCACCGAGGCGCCGCGCAGCTATCGCATCACAGCGCACGGCATCGACGGGCTGAGCGTCTCGCCGGACACCCCCGTCACCGTGGACGCGGCCCAGTCGCGCTGGGTGGCGGTTCGGCTGCAGGTGCCCTATGGCGCTGTGGCGGCGGGTTCGCACACCGTGCACTTCGACATCCGGGAAGAGGGCGCAGGCGGGGTGCAGGTCTCGGAACCGGCGGCCTTCCTGGTGCCGCGCTGAATCGACAAGGAACAACGACATGACCGCAACGACATCGATCGGCAACGACGCGCCGGCAACGCAAGGCGACGATCGGTGGTGGCGGCATCCGCTGCTGTGGATGGTGATCGCCGGACCGGCGCTGGTGGTGGTCGCGAGTTTCGTGACGCTCTGGTATGCGCTCGCCACGCCCGATCCGGTGGTCTCGGCCGACTACTACCGGCGCGGGATCGAGATCAACCGCATGCTGGCCGACAAGAAGCTGATGCCCGCCATGGCCGGGCGCAACCATGCGACCACGCCGGTCGAGGCCGTGCCGCTGCCGCCGCCGGAGGTACTGCGATGAGTTCGTCGCGCCAGGTCATCGGCATCTTGTGGCCGGCCTTCCTGCTCGCCTGCGGGCTCGAGGTGCTGGTCTTCTCCCTGGTCGATCCTTCCGACCTGCACTGGGGCGGTGACGCGCTGCGGCTCTCGCGCCAGGGCGTCTACAGCATCGCCTTCTTCGTTTTCTGGGCGATGGCGGCCGCGTCGAGCGCCTTCACCGCGCTGCTCGCCATGCCGCCGGCGCGCGATCTTCCGGAGCATCCGCAATGAGCCTGTCTTTTCCCGTGGCCCCCGGGACCGCCGAGCGTCCCTCTGCGCAGCCGTTGCCGCCCGACCTGCTGCGACAGTTCGACGTGGCCGGACCCCGCTACACCTCCTACCCCACGGCCGACCGCTTCGTCGAGGCGTTCGGCGCCGAGGCTCATGCGCTGGCGCTGCGCGAGCGGCGCAGTGCGGGCACCCATGCGCCCGCGCTCTCGCTCTACGTGCACATTCCGTTTTGCGAATCTCTGTGCTACTACTGCGCCTGCAACAAGGTGGTGACGCGGCACCGCGAACGCGCGACGCGCTACCTCGGCTACCTGGCGCGCGAGGCGCGGCTGCAGGCGGCGGCGCTCGGCGCGCGCGCGGCCGTGAGCCAGTTGCACCTCGGCGGCGGCACACCGACCTTCCTTGCCGATGCGGAGCTGAGCGAGCTGATGGCGATGCTCGGCACGGTCTTCGACCTGGTCCCGGGCGGCGAACGCTCGATCGAGATCGATCCGCGCACCGTCGATGCGGTGCGGCTCGCGCACCTCGCGGCGCTGGGCTTCAATCGCCTGAGCTTCGGCGTGCAGGACTTCGATCCCGAGGTGCAGAAGGCGGTGCACCGCATCCAGCCGGCGCAGCAGGTCTTCGGGCTGATGGCCGAGGCGCGCGCGCTGGGCTTCGGCTCGATCAACGTGGATCTGATCTACGGGCTGCCGCGCCAGAACGACGCCTCTTTCGCCTGCACCATGTCCCAGGTGTGCGACCTGCGGCCCGACCGCATCGCCCTGTATGCCTACGCCCACCTGCCCGAGCGATTCAAGCCGCAGCGGCGCATCGCCGCGGACCAGTTGCCCGATGCAGCGGCGCGGGTGCGGATGCTGTCGCATGCAATCACCACACTGACCGCAGCAGGCTACGTCTACATCGGCATGGACCACTTCGCGCTTCCGGACGATCCGCTCGCGGTGGCCCGGCGTGAAGGGCGGCTGCAGCGCGGCTTCCAGGGGTACGGGACCGAGCCCGAGGGCGACCTGCTGGCATTGGGCGTGTCGGGCATCGGCCGCATGGGCGCCACATACAGCCAGAACGCCAAGACCATTGAGGCCTACTGCGACCTGCTCGACCAGGGCCGCCTGCCGGTGGAGCGCGGTCTGGCGCTCACGCGCGACGACCTGCTTCGGCGCAACGTGATCATGGCGCTCATGTGCCAGGGCCACGTCGATTTCGATGCCGTGGGCGAGGCGCACCGGATCGACGCGCGGCGCCATTTCGCGGCCGAGTTCGCTGCGCTCGGTCCGCTCGCGGCTGAGGGCCTGGTGCGCATCACCGACCACGACATCCGCGTCACGCCGCAGGGCTGGTTCGTCGTGCGCGCCATCGCGATGGTGTTCGACCGCTATAGCCGCGCGAGCCAGGGCCGTTTCTCGCGGATGGTGTGAGCATGACGCAGACAGCACTCGCCGGCGCCGCGCTGGTCATGGGCCTGGCCAGCGGGCCGCACTGCATCGCCATGTGCGGCGCCGCATCGGCCGCCGTGATCCGCATCGTTCCCGTTCGGGCGCACGCAGGGTCCGGCGGCACGGGCGCACCCGCCTGGGTCGGTGCGCAGGCCGCCTTCCACCTGGGCCGCGCTGCGAGCTATGCAGTCGCGGGCGCCGCCGCAGCCGCGAGCGTGGGCAGCCTGGCGCTTGCCAGCGACCAGGTGGCGGCGCTGCGGCCGCTCTGGACGCTGCTGCACGTGTTCGTCTTTGCCTGGGGCGCGATGCTGGCGATCGCCGGGCGACAGCCGGTGTGGACGCAGCGCATCGGGCGCCGGCTCGAAGCACGGCTGCGCCCGCTCGGCGCGGCCACGCCGCTGGGGGTGCTCGCGACCGGCGCGCTGTGGGTCGCGATGCCGTGCGGACTGCTCCATTCGGCGCTGTTGCTGGCGAGTCTCGGCAACCGGCCGTGGGACGGCGGCCTCGCCATGCTGGCCTTCGCGCTCGGCAGCGGCCTGTCGCTGGCGCTCGGGCCCTGGCTCTGGCGGCGCCTGCACCGGCAGGGCGAAGGCAGCCTCCAGGCCTGGGGGGCGCGGCTGTCGGGCGTGCTGCTCGCCGCGGTGGCGGTGCAGGCGCTCTGGTCCGACCTGGGTCCGCGCATCGACGCCTGGTGCCGCTGAGCGCCGCGCAGGGTTCAGTTCACGCTACCGAGCAGCAAGGCCTGCAGCACGAAACACCGGTTGGCCGCGGGCGGGGTGCGCTCGTCGAGCCAGGCGGCCAGGCGCGCGGTCGGATGGGACGCACAGGCCGCGCCGTCGTAGACCGGGATGCCGGCATGCCGGCCGATCTCGCGCACCACCTCCGGCGGGAGCCCCTGGCATTCCACCGCGTCGTAGAAGCGCCCGAGGATCCGCGCCGCATGCTGGACCTCGCCGGGCATGCCCAGGTTGGAAGGGCCGGGGCGCACGGTGGCGACGAGCGCGCCGAGCGCTTTCGCCGCGCCTTCGAACAACGCGCGGCTCTCGCGGTGGGCTTCGTCGTCGCTGCAGAGCATGCCCAGGTTCTTTCCCTTGAGCTGCGGAGCGGGGGCGCCGCGCAGCGAGGCCGCCTGGAGCAGGCGCGCAGCGCTCAAGAGTGCCGCCTCGTCTTGCGGCGACAGCGCCCGGAAGGCCGCGGCATTGTGGATTTCAAAGGGATAGGACATGGGCGCCAGGATGAAGCCCGCAAGACTAGCGGCGCAGACGCCGGCCAGGATTGATGCGGATCAAACCTGGCGCGCGGCGTGCCGTTACAGATCGGACACGGAGGGTTCACCGAGCGTTACCCAACGATGCGAACCATTGGCATGCCATTGCCTCGTGTTTTTTAACATTTGTCTACTAAATAACGAGATGCACAGGAGTTACCAGATGCTCGACCTCACCCGCACCGCCACCGCCTTTCCGGCACTGCAGGGCTTCGCCGCGGCCGGCGCGAGGCCCGCCACGGGCGTGGCGGTCTATGAAAGGGCGAGCCGCACGATGGCCGAGACGCTGAAGCTGCTGCAGGAGCGCCTCGCACCGCAGCGCCGCGTGGTGCATGCGGGCGACCGGGTCTACCAGGCCGGCGAGCGTTTCGGCAATCTCTACATCCTGAACTCGGGCTTCTTCAAGATCGTGAACCTTTCGGCGGACGGCCGCGAGCAGGTGGTCGGGCTCAAGTTTCGCGGCGACTGGCTGGGTTTCGACGGCATGGCGCGCAACCAGTATTCCTGTGACGCGGTGGCCATGGACACGGGCGAGGTCTGGGTCGTCTCGTACGAATCGCTCGTGTCGGCCTGTCTGGCCGAACCGACGCTGCTGCAGGTGTTCCACACGGCGATGAGCCGCGAGATCGCGCATGACCGCGATTCGCTGATGTCGGTCTGCACGCTGCCGACCGACGCGCGCGTGGCCGACTTCCTGCGCTACTGGGCCGAGTCGCTCGCCGAGCGCGGCATGCGCGCCGACCAGATCACCCTGCGCATCACGCGCGCCGAGATCGGCAACTACCTCGGCATGACGCTCGAGAGCGTGAGCCGGGCGCTGTCGAGGCTGGCGCGCGACAAGGTCATTGCGATGGAGAAGGGCCGTCGCGAGGTGCAGATCCCCGACGTGGGCGCGCTGTCGGCATTCGTGCAGCGCTGCCTGGCCCCGGCACCGGCGATGCTGCAATAGCCGATCAGTGCCGGCCCGCGAGCGCCCGGGTCAGCGCGCCCGCGAGTTCGGCGCGCGTGTAGGGCTTGCGCAGCAGCTCCCAGCCCTGCAGCACGTCGCGGTCAGCCTCTAGTAACTCCGACGAGAACCCCGACATCAGCAGGATCGCGACCTGCGGAAAGCGCCGCTGCACCTCGGCGGCGAGCCGGGTGCCGCGCATGCCGGGACCGAGCGCGATGTCGCTCAGCAACACGTCGAACGAACCCGCGCCGGCATCGAGCGCGAGCAGGGCCTCCTCGGCGTTGGCGGCTGTCGAGACGGTGCAGCCGAGCGCCGCGAGGAATGCCTGCACCACTTTGCGCACTTCGGCGTCGTCCTCGACCAGCATCACGCGCAGGCCCGCGGGAATGGCATGGCCGACCGCATCCTCGCGCGGCGCGGCAGGCGCCGCGTCGTCGAGCTCTGGCAGATAGAGCGTCACGGTGGTGCCCGACCCGGGCCGGCTCGCGATGGCCACTGCGCCCTTGGACTGCTTCGCGAATCCGTAGACGGTGCTGAGCCCCAGCCCGGTGCCGCGGCCCGCTTCCTTGGTGGTGAAGAAGGGCTCGAAGGCGTGTTCCTTCACCTCGTCGGTCATCCCGGTGCCGCTGTCTGCAATCGAGATCGCGACGAAGCGGCCATGCGCGTCGTGTTCGCTGAGTTCGTTGCGCACCTCGGGCGGCAGCGCGCCGCAAGCTTCGGTGCTGAAATGCAGCGCGCCGCCCTTGGGCATTGCGTCGCGCGCATTGATGGCGATGTTCAACAGCGCCGATTCGAGCTGCCCCGGGTCGGCCAACACGGACGGACAACCAGGTGCGGCATCGATGCTGATCGTGATGCGTTGGTCCAGCGTGCGCCGCAGCATGTCGGCGAGCGACTGCAGCAGCGCGTGCGTGTCGACCGCATTGGGCTGGAGCATCTGCCGGCGTGAAAAGGCCAGCAGCTTGCCGGTGAGCTCCGCACCGCGCCGCGATGCCCGCGTGGCGGCGCCGACGAGCTGCTGCGCGTGGCTGTCCTGCGCCAGGCCCGGCAGCTCTTCGAGCACCTGCAGGTTGCCCTGGATGATGGTGAGCAGGTTGTTGAAGTCGTGCGCGATGCCGCCAGTGAGCTGGCCGACGCTCTCGAGCCGCTGCGCATGGTTGAGCGCCTCCTCGGTCTGCACCCGCTGCAGGCTGGTCGCGAGCAGGTTCGAGAGCGATTCGAGGAAGCGCAGCTCCTCGTCGCCGAAGCGCCTGGCCTCGCGCGACCGGACGGCGAGCACGCCGGTGAAGCGGCCGCGGTCGTAGAAGGGCACGGCCACGCCGCTCACCATGCCCGCGTCGAGGTACGCCTGCGGCACGGCGAAGCGGCGCTCCACGCTGTAGTCGGACACGACCACCGGCGCGCCCTCGGCGAACACGAAGCCTGGCGGGGTGCTGGCGTGGCTCTGCAGCCTTGCACCGACCTCCTCGCCGGGCACCAGCCCCACGCCGCTGGCGACGCGAAACTCGAGCCGGCTGCTTTCGAGCAGCAGCACCATCGCCACGTCGACCTCCAGCGCCTCGGCGGCGATTGCCGGCACGTGGTCGAGCACGACCTGCAGATCGCGCGTGTCCACAGCCAGCCGGCCGAGCTGCGCCACATGGTCGCTGTAGCGCGCGCGCTGCAGCGCCTGCTTCACGCGCGGGTAGGCGCCGATGTCGCGGATCGCGGCCACCACGAACGGCAGCCCCTGGTTCTGAAGCGGGCTCAGCGCGATCTCGACCATCACCTCGCTGCCGTCCTTGCGCTTGGCGACCAGTTCCATCTGCGTGCCCATGGGCCGCGGACGCGGCGCCCGGCCGTAGGCCTCGCGATAGGAAGCATGGCGCGGCCGGATGCTGTCGGGCACCAGCGCATCGACGCTCAGGTCGACGAGCTCGTCGACCGTGTAGCCGAGCAGGATGGCAGCCGACGGATTGGCCAGCACGATGGCGCCCGCCTGGTCGACGAGCAGCAGCGCATCGGGGTAGGCGAAGAAGAGCGAGCGGAAGACGCTGGATTCCTCGATGCCCGAAGGCAGGCCGGGCAGGGCGCCGGCGGTGGGCGGCGTAGAGGCGTGCATGACCTCAGCCCGGGATGACCGGCGCAACGAAGAGATAGCCGGCGCCGCGCACCGACTTGATGATCTGCGGATCGTCGGCGTCGGACTCGATCTTGCGGCGCAGCCGGCCGACCTGCACGTCGATCGTGCGGTCGAACGGGGCCGCCTCGCGCCCGCGCGTGTGCTCAAGCAGGAAGTCGCGCGAGAGCACGCGGCCCGGATGACGCACGAAGGCACAGAGCAGGTCGAACTCGCCGCCCGTGAGCGCCACATTGACGCCCTGCGGGTCCGAGAGGCTGCGCGCCGCGGTGTCGAGCCGCCACCCGGCAAACGAAAGCCGGCCGCCGGGTGCCGCCGGCGCAGGGGCCGCTGCCGGTGGCAGCGGGGCGGGCGCCCGGGCGAGCGGCGCGCCCTCGGGCGCCAGCCGCCGCAGCACGGCCTTGATGCGTGCCACGAGTTCGCGCAGGTCGAAGGGCTTGGTCACGTAGTCGTCCGCGCCGACCTCGAGGCCCACGATCTTGTCCACCGCGTCGCCGCGGCCCGTGACGATCACGAGCCCGCAGCGCCAAGTCTCGCGCATGCGCCGCGCGATCGCGAATCCGTCCTCGCCGGGCAGGCCCAGGTCGAGCAGCACCAGGTCGGCCGGATCGGTGCTCATCAGCGCGGTCAGTGACCGGCCGTCGTGCAGCTGGGTCACACGGAAGCCATGGCCCTGAAGGTAGTTGGCCAGCAGCAGCGTGATGTCGACCTCATCGTCGAGGACCGCGATGTGGAAGGCGGATGTCATTCGGCAGGCAGGGGATGTGGGCGCGGGTTCGGCGGCATCGCCGAAACTGCCTGTAAGCGTATCACGCACACATCGAGAAACTTAACCTCGGGCGGCCGTGCCGCTCGAGACGGTGGCGGTTCAGGGTGTGGCGAAGGTCACGCGGGTGGCGATCAGCACGCCCTGCGCGACGCTGTCGCCGACCACGGTGACGCGGCGGCCGTTGCCGAGGTCGGCGACGGTGCCGTTCTCGAACACGGTCGACGGGCCGCTGGCATCCACGGCCCGCCCCTGCACCCGGAAATCCGAGGCCGACTGGTAGCTGCCGATGGCGCCGATCAGCGAGAAGTCGACCGGGCCGCCGACGCCTGGCACGTTGCGCACGCGCAGCTTCTTTGCCACCAGCACGCCATTCGCCGACATGATGCCGTCGACCTCGACCTTGACGCCGTTGCCCACCGAATCCTGCTGGCCGCCCGGGATCTGCGCACCGGAAGCATCGACGGTCGTGCCGAGCAGCTTGAAGTTGGCCAGCCCGTTGAAGCCGCTCACCACGCCCGCGAGCTGCACCGCCGCGCCCGCCTGCCGGGGCACCGCATACCAGCCCTGGACTTGGCTGGCCGTGAAGTTGCCGAAGCTGGGCGCCGTGCCGCCGCGCACGCGCACGATCGCGTCTTCGGCGAGCGAGGCCGCGTCGATTCCGCCCGAGAACGCGGCTTGCTCGAAGCTCACAGTGAGCTGGCCGAGCGTGAAGGTCTTGGCGCCGCGGTCGAGGTTCTTTACGGCACCGGTCACCAACGCTGCGGTGTTGCTGGGCCGCAGTTCGACGCGCGTGGCGCGCAGCGCGCCCGGGGCGACGGGCAGCCCCCACACCTGCACGACCTGGCCGGCGACCGCCTGGGCGAGGCCGGTCGAATCGCCCCAGACCGTGGCGTTGTCGGTGCTGACCGTGGTGCCCATGACCGTGAAGCTGCCGCCGGCGAGGTCGATCGCCGACACCGCGCCGCGCAGCTCGGCCGCCGAGACCACGCTCTGGGCCGTGGCGGTGGTGAACTCGCTGTCGATCTTGCCGGCGATGCGCACGCTCATGCCGATCTGCAGCTCGGCGGTGTCCTCGAGGCTGAAGCTCGCGGTGTCGGTGTTGTAGCGCACACCGTTGAGGATCACGCTGCCGATGCCGCCGACCGAGCCGATGCCCGCGTCGGCACTCACGCCGGTGCCGCCCGAGCCCACGCCCGAACCGTCATCCGTGCCGTTGCCCGCGGTGGAGGTGCCATCGCCGCCGTCACCGCCGCCGCTGCCGCCCGCGGTGCCCGTGCCGCCCGTTCCGGGGCCGCCCGGCCCATCGCCGCCGCCACCACCGCCATCGTTGTTGGTTCCCGTGCCGGTACCGGTGCCATAGCCGCCGCTCAGACCGAGCCCGCTCACGGAGCCCCCACCACCGCCGCCGCCTCCGCAGGACAGCAGCACCGCCATCGCCGCGGCCATGAAGATGCCGCGCACCAAGGTTGTTGGGATGTTCATCGTTTTACTTCCTTGCGCCCCGAGGGAAGGGCGGCCGGCCGCGTCTGCGGCGCCGGCTCATCTTCGTAATAGGTGTAGATGCCGACCCGGATCCGGCCCTTGGCGCCATCTGGCGCGCGCTTGACCGCGCGGGTCATCTCGCCCGTGAGTTCCAGATGCAGTGCCGACCAGCGCTCGCGCACCAGCTGGTGGATTTTTTCGCAGTCTTCCGCGCTCAGGCCGCGTGCGAACACCGCGCGCTCAAGCATGCGCGGCTGCTCGCCGAGGGTGTTCGAGACGGCGGCCAGCAGGTGGTCGCGGCCGTTGTCGCCGAGGAAGGCGAGCATCGACTGCAGGTCGTCCACCGGCACGAAGCCGTCGACCTTCAGCTCGGCGCATCCGTCCTGCTCGGCGACCATGTTCAGGCGCACCAGCTCGTCGAGGATGGTGCGGTGGTGCACGTTGCCGCGGCTGCCGAGCCGGGCCACGGTCTCGAAGGAGGGCACGTCGTCGCCTTCGGCGGTGATCGGCAGGCGCTGGAAGGCCAGGTTCTCGGACACCATCTGCAGCCACAGCGTGAAGGTCTTGGCCGCGGCCGAGAGTTCGGTGTGGGGCAGGGCGTCCGCGGTCTCGCGGACCTTCGCGGTCACGGCCTTGCGGTTCAGCCCCGTCGTGACCGACAGCTGGCTGATGTTGGGCCGGGCCACGCCCTGGCGGCGCCAGGAACGCGCGGCCTCCTCGAGCAGCACGTCGCGCAGCAGCACCTCGAGATGCGGATGCTTCACGCCCATCGCCAGGGCGAGCCTGACCACGGGCCGCAGGATGCGGGCGCAGGCGGCAAGTGCCCAGTCGAGCTGGTGTTCCATGAAATGAAGCGTGTGAAACCGATGGGGTGACGGTTTTCGGCCTGCGGGCGGCGGCCGCCGTCAGTGCGCTATTGTCGTCGCCGCGGAGGATCGCACAAAAAACCGCTCATCCGCCGGCGCTGCAGCTGCCGGCCGCTGAACGGGTGATCGACGAGCGCCCGGTGGCGCTGATTTTCACCACGCGCTCTTGCGAGCCGGCCGGGCTGGCGCGGCAGATGGTAAGGGTGGCGGCGGTAGCGCCCACGCCTGTGCCCTCGAAGCGCAGCGCGCTCTGGCTGGCGCCGTCGCGGATGCGATAGCCATTGGCGGCCGCGCCCTGCTTCTGGACCACCTGGCCGCCGCTGAGGACGATCCAGCCTGCCTCCCACTGGCCATTGCTGGCGCAGCTGCTGCCGTTCGACGAGGCGCACAGCGTCACTTGCGCATTGCGCTTGATCGCCTCGCTGCGGGCGAGCTGGCTGGCCGCGACCAGGTCGGTCGCGTAGGCGCCGAGCCGGTTCGACAGCAGCACGTTGTCGTAGGAGGGCACAGCGATCATGGCGAGCACCACCATCACCGCGACAGTGACCATCAACTCGACCAGCGTGAAGCCGCGCATTCGCATGGGTGGTGCCTTGCCTTACTTCTGGATGAACCAGTAGACGCGCCCCTTGGGCTGCGTGAACGCGGTCTTGACGGCGGTGCCCTTCGGGCTCAGGAACGAATCGGGGTTGGCGCCGATCACCACGTCGCGGTAGCCGTTGCCGATCTTCACGCGGCCGACGACGGGCGAGGGCGCCAGGCCGCCGCCCACCACGGTCTGGAACCGCGGCCCGGCGTTCTGGCCGGCCGCATTGAGGTAGGAGACGTTGTAGACCCTGGCCGTGCCGAGGTCGGCGCGGCAGGACTGGCGCACAGCCGGATTGGTCGGCGTGTGGGTGTTGAAGGTGGTGGTGCCGTAAGCCGTGACCGAGGAGGTCACGACCTGCTCGCCGGCCTCGAGCGCGAGCCACCAGCCCTTGCGGGCGGCCAGGTCGGCGGTCGAGGGCGAGCCGGTGCCGGTGATGCCGAGCAGCGAGGCGTGGCACAGCAACGCGTTGTCGTTGCAGCGGGTCGCTTCGTTGGCGAGCCAGCTGTCGTCGTTCGGCTTGTCGACCATCATGTAGAAGCGGTTCGTGACGCTGAGCGCCGCGCCGTAGGAGCGCAGCGGCTTCTCGCGGTCGCCCGAGCCGATCAGCAGCACGACCACGCCGTTGTCCACCACGGCGTCGGGGCCGAACATGAACTTGCGGTTGGGCGTGCAGGTGGCCACGGTGTCGCAGCCCAGCGCCGCGATCCGCGTCATCGTCCAGCTGCCGGGCGCGGTGCTGCCGATCTTGATGCGGTACACGTTGCCGCCCAGATCGGCGGCATAGGCCACCACGGCGAGGCCAGCGCTGTCGTTCACCACCGTCACTTCGCCGCTGACGCTGCGTGAGGTGGTGAAGGTGTTGAGGATTTCGCCGCTGTTCGCGTCGAGCACGTAGATCCGGTTGCCCTTGGCACCTGTGCCGCAGGCGGTGGCAGCGGTGGCGGCATCCACGTCCTCGCACTTGTCGTAGCCGCCGCCGAAGATCAACACCGGCGTGCTGCCATCGCCGTGGCCGCTGGCCTTCACGACCTTGGGCGCCGACCAGGTCTGGCCGATGCCGGCCATGCCGGTGTCGCAGCCCGTGTCGTTGTCCTGGTTCGGGCAGCCGCGGCGCCACTTGAGGCTCGGTGCCGCGGGGTTCGAGACGTCGAAGGCATAGATCAGCCGGCCGCCGCGGCGCATGCTGGCGTAGAGCCAGGCCGTGCTGCCGTCGCGGTAGGCTGCCATCGGGCCGTCCATGCCGTAGGGTTTGGGCGCGCCGGGGCCCAGCGTCGTGGGCAGGCCCGGGAAGTTGATGCGCTGGCTGTTGTCGTGGATGCGCTTGATGCTGCCGTAGAACTCCGGCGGCACGAAGGACCACAGCTCGCCGCCGGGGGGCGCCCCGCCGACGGTGCCGGACTGGTTGCCGTTGACGGCGCGCAGTGCGCCGTCGTTGGCGCCGTAGAACACCACCACCTGCGCATCAGTGTCGGTGCCGTAGTTGATCGCCACCGGGCGCGAGTGCACCACGTCGCCGTGCACCGAGGGGCGCATGGCGCTCGAGGTGAGGGGATTGCCGGCGGTGTCCTCGCGTTCGTCGCCCTTGTTGTCCAGGCCGCGCAGCCAGTTGATCAGCGCGGCGCGCTCGGTGGTCGTCTCGACGCCGAGCGCGGTCGTGGTGATGTTGGTGTTGCCGTCGCTGAAGCTCGTCAGCGCCGTGCAGTTGCCCGGCGTGCAGGTCTTCATGTTGCGATCGGCCACGGCGAGCTGCCGCAGCATGTAGCCCTGCGCACCCTTTTCGACGACGTTGCCGTCGGGGCTTTCGGCTTCGGCCTTGTCGACGCAGTCGCCCGCAGGCCGGAAGCGCCAGTAGGTGTCGTTGTCGCTCGGCAGCGGTGTCCAGAAGCTGCGCGCGCACGGCGCGATGAAGCCGGTCTGGTTGTTGATGGCGTTGGCGCCGGCCGCGTCCTGCAGGATCAGCTGGTTGTTGCGGTCGAGGCCGAGCTGGTACTGCTTGAGATTGCCGTTCCAGCGCGGATAGGCCGATTCGTCGGGGCGGAACATGCCGACGAACACCTGGTTGAGGTACGTGCCCTGGGTGTTCACGCTCACGGGCAGGCTCACCGACGAGAACACGCTGTTGACCGACTGGATCTTGCTGAAGATGTCGTCGAGCGTTTCCTTGAGCGCCAGGCCCAGGTCGACCTCCGCGGAGAGGTCGAAATACTCGCCCTTGCTCACCGTCGCCATGCTCTGCAGCAGCGCGCTCCACCCCGGCCCCTGGCCGCCGCTCGCCTTGGCGGCCTCGACCGTGAACACGCTCACCCCCATGCTGGACTGCAGGAAGCGGGCCCATTCGTCGGCCACGTTCTCCTGCGAGCCGCTGGTGCCGAGACGGATGGTGGCGGTGTCGCCGCCGGCGGCGCGCAGCGCGGCGGTCGAGGTGACGGTGTCGGCGTTGTTGTCCTGCGCGGCACCGTTGCTGATGTAGATGACGAAGGTGCCGATGCAGTTGGCGGTGTCCGGGCCGGTGTAGCGCGTGCTGTTGACCGCCGCGAGCGGGTTGCCCCCCAGCGCATAGACCGCCTTCGAGGCGGCGCTGCCGAAGACGTTGCCCGCGTAGTCGGCCTTG
Organism: Variovorax sp. Soil_C_39; assembly: GCF_057656815.1. Taxonomy (NCBI): domain Bacteria; kingdom Pseudomonadati; phylum Pseudomonadota; class Betaproteobacteria; order Burkholderiales; family Comamonadaceae; genus Variovorax; species Variovorax sp. Soil_C_39. The sequence goes on along the minus strand of NZ_JBDGJQ010000002.1, from coordinate 562,307 downwards.
GCCTTGTTGTTGCCCGCCATCGGCGCGCCGGAGCTCAGGTAGCGGTAGACCTCGGCCATCATCTTGCCGGCCTTGCCGCCGTTGGACTTGTCGTCGATCTTGTCGAGGCTGCCGATCAGCGCGGCGTACCTGGCCTGCGTGGCCTTGTCCATCAGGCGCACGCCGGCGCGCAGGTAGGCGCCGTCTTCGTTCGAGTTGCCGCCGCCGGTCTCGGTGAACATCATCACGCCGACCTTGAACTTGCCCTCCGGCAGGCTGTTGAAGGCATTCGCCAGCGCCTCGATCTCGGCGACGAAGGGCTGGTTCCAGTTGGCCGTGTTGTCGAGCACGAACAGCACGTTGGGCGCCTCGGCCGCGCTCTGGTTGTAGCCGACGAACAGGTCGATGTCCTCCGCCCGGGACGCCGCGGACAGGCCGAGCGCGAGCATCGCGGCGGCGCAGAAGGTGCGGATGATGTTCTTTTTCATAGGGCCGATCCGTTCTTCTTCGTCGTCGTCGCGATCTTCAGGAGGCGCACAGCGCCTGGAACTGTTCCTTGCTCAGCAGCACCCGCACGCCCTGGCGCACAGCAGTGGTGGTGCCGCTGGCCGCGTGCGCCACCGAGGTGCTGATGTCCCAGACCGTGTTGTATTGCTCGGGCAAGGCGTCGAGCCCGGCGCCGGCGGTCGATCCGCCGCCGCCGATGCCGCCGATGCCGAGCCCGCCGCCACCGGTCTCGGTCGATCGGGTTGCGCGCACGCAGGTGGGTGCCGCCACCTGCACCGTGTAGTCGACCGTGCCGTCGTTGTCGATGTCGACGCGGCTCACCGTTTCCTGCGGGGTCGCGAGCGAGGGCGACCCGTCGGCGCCCGGCAGCAGCAGCGAACTCGCGACCTCCTCGATCGCGCGATTTGCAGCCGCGACCGCTTCATTGCGGTTCTGCATGTTGCCCACCGACTTGAGGTTGGTGTTGCTGAGCGTGAAGCCGGCCGTGACCGCCAGCGTGATCAGCACCAGCATGATCAGCCCGACGATGAGCGCGGCGCCGCGCTGACCGGCGAGAGAGGAGGGCGGCACTGGCGTCACGGCGTTTCCCTGCGGCCGGTGACGTTGACCAGGCGCACTGCCGTGGTGAACGCGTGGCGCTTGTAGCGGTCGTTGAACGGCCCGAGCGTGGCTGCTCCAAGGTTGTAGGTGCGCGTGTCGGTATGGCCGGGCGAGGTCTCGAGGCTGCGCGCCACCACGTAGAGCTTGAGCGACACCACGTTGATCAACTGGTCGGCGGTGCAGGGCGCGGCCGTGCTGCAGTGGATGAAATTGCCGTCGGGGCTACCGTCGCCGCGGTTGGTCGGCATGGAATGGTTGGCCGGGTCGGCCCAGGCGATGGCCGTGGTGTAGTCGACGACCGCACCGGTCTTGCCGAGCGTGTCCAGGCCCAGTTCGACGCGAAAGCCCTCGATGCCCTCGATCAGCGGCACCGGCGCCTGCTGCGCGAGGCCGGTCGGCGTCAAGTCGAAGCGCGAGCGCGCCAGCGTCGGGATGCCGTCGCCCACCGTTTCGGCGTGATCGCGCACGTAGTAGATGTCGGCCACGAACCGGCGCTTGGGCGCTGGCGTCGTGCAGTCCTTCAATGCCATGGTGGCGAAGCCGGCCGTCGCGAGATCGAAGTCCGACGGCTTCTGCGTGCCGCAGAAAGACGACTGGAAATACAGCTTGCCGTCCGTATCCGCCTCGCAGCCGGCCGTGCCCGCGACGCACGGCTCGGCATGGCGCACCACCAACACGTCGGTGCCCGCCTTCTTGTTCGTCAGCAGCCCGGCACAGCCGGCCGGCACTGCGTCGTAGGCTTGCACCGGGATGTCGAGCAGGCTGCGCTTGAAATCGTCGGTCCAGTTCGCGGCCGTGTAGGGCAGGCAGGGGTCGGGCGCCGTCCCGGTCGGCACCTTCTGGGGCACGCCGCTGACCGTCAGGTCGTCGAACTGGGGCATGTAGTTTTCCCAGAAGCCCGCATGCGCGACCTCGTTCTCGAGCACGAACACGCTGAGCCGCCCGCCTTCGATCTGCCGGTTGACCTTGACCATCTCGCGCTGCGTGCTGCTCACGTTGAGGAACAGCGCGATCAGCGCGGCCAGCACCACCAGCATGATGGCGAGCGCCACCATCAGCTCGACCAGCGTCAGGCCGTGTTGGTGCCAGCGCCGGGCGCCGCGCGCCTGCGTCATGACAGCGCTCCGATGCGCACCAGCGTCGTCACCGTGCGCCGGCACCGGTCGGCCGAGCAGGCGGGCGAGGGCATGGCGGTGGTGGGCGCCACGTCGTACTGGTCCTTGCCGCAGGCCACGCCCTCGGGCGGTGCAGAAATGGGCACCAGACCCTGCCAGGCGACGGTGACCAGGTATTCGTTGTTGCCCAGGTCCTCGACGCAGCCGCGTCCGCCGATCATCGCGCCAAGCCGCGTGTCGCCCGAGGTCTCGGCCGCGCCCTGCAGCGCGTTGCACCATTCCATGGCATCGACCTGCTGGCGCGTGCCGGTGGCGGTCGGGCAGGCATCGCCCGCGCCGAGCGGCTCGCCCGTGACATAGCTCGCGGCCATGCGGCGGTTGATGGCGATGCGGCTGGCCATGTCGTTGAGCAGGATCAGCGCCTGCGAGCGCTGGTACGACTCCATCTCGGTCGACTGCAGCCGCGCCTGCAGCCCGACAAGGCCGAACAGGCCGAAGGCGACGATCAGGAGCGTGACAAGCACCTCGATCAGCGAGGTGCCGCGCTGCGCCCGTGCGGGCGCCGCCGACGACGAATGCCGAGTCACCATTTGTCGGCCGGCGTCTTCACGCCCTGGTTGTCGAGGGTGAGGTCGCCGTCGGGTTCCTGGGTGCCGGTGGGTGTGAAGGTCAGTACGTAGCCCGGAACCAGGCCGCTCGGCAGCGTGATCGTGTAGCCGTAGTTGGCCGCGACCTCCGGTGGCAGGGTGTAGCCGCTGGCCGCGAGGGTGACCTTGTTCGCATAGCTGCGGTTGGCCATCAGGAACTGCTGCTGTCGGTTGGCGATGTCCATCATCTCCGCCTGCGCAGCCGTCCGTTTGGCGCGCATCACATAGCGGGTGTAGCTGGGCAGCGCGACCGCGGCCAGGATCGCCACGATGACGACCGTGATCATCACTTCGATGAGCGTGAAGCCGCGATGCTGCACAAATGAATTCTTTGTCATTACGTTCAGCGTGCCATTGTGTTTCATATTGTTAGCAATGTGAATTTATCACATTACAACCGTTTGCAGGCCGAGTGTTGCAGGGCGGGGATGCTTCCGACCGATGGACGCTGGCGCCGTCCTACGTCGGGTCGCTGGGGCGTCACCAGAATCGATTCATTCATCTACGACCGACGCTCTTCGATGAGCAGGAGCCAGACGACATGAACAGAACACCCGGCAGCATGGGTTCAGGCGACGGAACCCGTCCCACCACCAGCGGTGGCGTGGACAACATCGGCGCAGGCGAGAAGTTCGCGAGCAGTTCCTCGGCCGCGGGCGAAGAGGACACGGCACCGACGCCGCCGGAGCGCATGCAGCAGAAGCGCCGAAACGCGGAGGCCGCCCGCCACGAAGGCTCCGCAGCCTACGGATTGCGCGAGAACTTCAGATCCGAAACCAATCGGGAGCCGCCAAACCCTGAGCAGGAGCGCACATGACATCGAAAAAGACATCGGGCAACGCCTTTCCTTTCCCCACCTCCGAAAATCACGGCAAGCCGCCGCCCCAGCCATCCACGCCGGTGCAGGAGGAGCCGAGCGAAGACGCGCTCGACAGCGGGGTCGAGGAATCCTTCCCCGCCAGCGACCCGGTTTCGGTGACAGTCACCAAGGTCAAGCTGCCGAAGGCGCCGCAGGACGACAAGGCAAAGAGCGACGCCGAGGGCAATGCTGGAAACAATCGTTAAATTAGTCATGCAGATGGGGTCGACAGGGGTGTAACCCGCTCCAGCTGGGTCGAGAACTAACTGGCGACCGCGCAATTCGCGTGGTTTGCTTGTTCAGTTCAACACCCTTCGGAGTACACCCATGATCCACCGTCCCCTCGCCATCACCGCCCTCGCGCTGGGCGCGCTCACCGCCAGCTCCGCCATGGCGCAAGACAAACCCATGGCCGACAAGATGGCCAAGATGGAAAAGTGCTACGGCGTCTCGCTCGCCGGCAAGAACGACTGTGCCGCCGGCCCCGGCACCACCTGCGCAGGCACCTCCAAGGTCGACTACCAGGGCAATGCCTGGAAGAACGTGCCCACCGGCACCTGCACCACGATCAAGACCCCGAAGGGCATGGGCTCGCTCGCACCGATCAAGTCCTGATCGGCGGCCGCCGCCATGTCGAACGTTCTCACGGCCGGAGTCGGCCTGAAACCGGAGCATTTCGAGCCAGCGCTCGGCGCACGCGCCCAAGGCCTGTGGTTCGAGGTGCATCCCGAGAACTACATGGTGGCCGGCGGGCCCCGGCTCGGATGGCTCGAAGCGATCCGGGCCCACCATCCGGTGTCGCTGCACGGGGTTTCGCTCTCGCTTGCGGGCGATGCCGAGCCTGATGCCGCCCACCTGCAGCGCCTGGTCGAACTGGCCCGTCGCATCGAGCCCGCGCTGATCTCCGAACACCTCGCCTGGTCGTCGTGGAACGGCTGCTACTTTCCGGACCTGCTGCCATTTCCGCGCAGCACGGCCGCATTGAAGCGCATCGCCGCGAACATCGCGCGCACGCAGGATGCGCTCGGCACCGCCATCGCAGTGGAGAACCCGTCGCACTATCTGCGCATCGACGGGCATGAATGGGACGAGATCGATTTCCTGCGCGAGCTGGCACGGCGCACCGGCTGCTCGCTGCTGCTCGACATCAACAACGTCTACGTCTCTGCGCGCAATCTCGGCTTCTCCGCCGACGAGTGGATCGACCGCTTTCCGCACGCGCTGGTCAGCGAGGTCCATCTGGCGGGCCACAGCACCGATCCGGCGTTGGGTGAAACCTTGCTGATCGATTCGCACGATGCGCCGGTCGCGGCCGAAGTCTGGCAGCTCTACCGCCGCTTCATCGAGCGCGCGGGTGCGCGGCCCACGCTGGTCGAGCGCGACGGCAACCTGCCGGGCTTCGGCGAGTTGATGGCCGAACGCGGGCAGGCGGCGGAAGAACTCACACGCGAGACAGTCCTACAGGAGTCCATCGCATGAACACGACCCTTGGCGACTTCCAGCAAGCCTTTGCGCAGGCCCTCTTTGCCGAGCCCGGCGCCGTTGCGCCCGAGATGCAGGCGCTGGCGGGGCAACCGGCTTTCGCGGTGTACCGCAACACCGTCATGAAGGGCTGCATCGACACGCTGCAAGCCAACTTTCCCGCGGTGGTGCGGCTCGTCGGCGAGGAATGGTTCCGCGCCGCGGCCGCCATCCACGCGGCCGTCGAAGCGCCGCAGGATGGCCGGCTGCTGCACTACGGCCATGGTTTTGCCGATTTCCTGCGCCAGTTCGAGCCGGCTGGCGAACTCGTCTACTTGCCCGGCGTGGCGCAGCTCGATGCCTTCTGGCGCGAAGCCCACGTCGCGACGGACGCGCCGGTGGCCGATGCCGGCTGGGTGGCCGGCCGCGATCTGGCCACGCTGGTGCTCGAGCCGCACCCGGCGGCCCGCTGGGCCTGGTTCCCGGACCAGCCGATCTTCAGCATCTGGGAACGCAATCGCCGGCACGATCCAGTCGACGAGGAACTGGATTGGCAAGGGGAGGGCGCCTTGCTCACGCGGCCGCACGACACCGTCCAGTGGCAGGAGATCCCGCGCGCCGGCTGCGTGTTCCTCGACGCCTGCGCCGAAGGCGCGAGGCTGGCCGACGCTGCCGAGGAAGCGCTGCTGGTCGACCCTGGCGCCGACCTGGCCGCCACCTTCGGCATCCTGCTGCGCGCCGGCGCCTTCGTTGGTGCGCAGGCCTCCATCGTTTCAACGGGAAGACCTTCATGAACAACAACAACAGCAGCCGCCTTCGCACCCACGCCATGCCGAACGTGGAGCGCGGCCCCCGCGCCGGCCTGCTCGCACGCTGGAACGCGGCCGCCGATCTGCTCACGCGCATGGTGCCGCACGACCTGCTCGCGCTTGCCGCGCGCGTGGCTGTCGCCGCGATCTTCTTCCTGTCGGGCCGCACCAAGGTCGAGGGCTTCCTCACGCTGAGCGACAGCGCCTATTACCTCTTCAGCACCGAATACAAGCTGCCGCTGATTCCGCCCGAGATCGCCGCGCACCTTGCGGCCTATGCGGAGCACCTGTTTCCGTTGCTGCTGGTGCTCGGGCTGTTCACGCGCCTGTCGGCGCTGGCGTTGCTGGGCATGACGTTGGTGATCCAGCTCTTCGTTTATCCCGACGCCTGGCCGACACACCTTTCGTGGGCCGCGCTGATGCTCTTGCTGGTGGGACGCGGGGCAGGCCGGCTTTCGCTCGACCGGGCGCTCGGCATCCGCTGACCCTGGGGGGCCGGCTCGGCTACTCGAGCGTGAAGCCGATCTTGACCGTGACCTGCCAGTGCGCGACCTTGCCGTCGACCACATGACCGCGGGTCTCGGTCACGTTGAACCACTGGATGTTGCGCACCGTCTCGTGCGCCTTGGCGATGGCGGTCTGCACGGCATCCTCGATGCCGAGGGGCGACGAGCCCGTGAGTTCGAGCGACTTGTAGACGTGGTTCGACATGGCCTTGCTCCTTGTTGGAAAAATTGCACGCCCCCAGCTTGCGCTAGGAACCGAGCAGGTGCAAGGCCACCTCGCGCCGGTGCGCCCGGGCGCGGTGTTCCCAGAGGTAGATGCCTTGCCAGGTGCCCAGCGCCAGGCGGCCATCGGCCACCGGGATCGAGAGCTGGACCGCCGTCAACGCCGAGCGCACATGGGCCGGCATATCGTCGGGGCCTTCGTCGCGATGCCGGAACAGCGCATCGCCATCGGGCACGAGCCGCGCAAAGAAGCGCTCCAGATCGGCCTGGACCTCGGGGTCCGCGTTTTCCTGCACCAGCAGGCTCGCCGACGTGTGGCGGACGAACAGCGTGACGAGCCCGGTGCGCAGGCCGCTGCGTTCGACCCAGCGAGCGACCGCGGGGGTGATCTCCAGAAGGCCGCGTCCTGGCGTATCGAACGTGAGGGTGGTGGTCCTTTGGTCAAGCATGGCAAAACCTGCTGCGGGCAGATGCACATCTTTCATTTAACATAATGCACATTGTGTTCCCTTAGAGGACGGTCTGATCGGCACCGGACCGGCGGATCGCCTTCAGGCCCGCCGCGTGCCCCCCGGCTGGCTCACCACTTGCCGTCCTTCGGAATGGCCTTCGGGCCGTTCTTTGCCCCGGCAGCCGCTTCGATCAGCTGCGCGGCTTCCGAACGGCTGGCCTTGTTCGCGAAATCGACCGCCGTCATGCCGAGCTGGTTTTTCATTGCCGTGTCGGCACCTTCGGCCAGCAGCAGCTTCACCGCCTCCGTCGAGCCGTACATCGCGGCCATCATGAGCGGCGTGGTGCCGTTGGGCGACTGCGCGTCGATGAATGCGTGCTTGTCGAGCAGCACCTTCATGATGCTCAGTTGCCCGCTCGATGCGGCGTAGTGCAGCGGCGTCCAGCCGGTCTTGTTGACGGCGGCGTCGCGCTTGAGCAACTGGGCCACCACGTCCTGCTGGCCCTTGATGGCGGCGAGCATCAGCGGCGTCTCGTCCTTGGGGTTGGCGATGTCGACGTCGGTCTTCGGCGATTCGATCAGCACCTGGATGACCTTTGGCGACGGCTCGCGCAGCGCGATGAGCAAGCCGGTCTGGCCATGCTCGTCGCGCGTGTTGGGGTCGAATCCGCGGTTCAGCAGCGTGCGCACGCCGCTTGCGTTGTC